>JAFVVI010000051.1 GCA_017502265.1 Oscillospiraceae bacterium | reverse complement strand
TGCAGATCCGCCGTTTTGACCGCTTTGCTACCGGCACCAATGTGGCTTACGTCCACATGGGCGGCACCCACGGCGTTCTGGTTAACCTGGAAGCTGATGTGGACGCTACCGAGATCGGTAAGAACGTGGCTATGCAGATCGCTGCTATGGGCGCTAAGTACTGGGATAAGTCCCAGGTGCCTCAGGCTGAGATCGACAAGGAGCTGGCCGTTCAGGTTGCTCTGATGGACAACGATCCCAAGATGGCAGGCAAGCCCGCCGAGGTCAAGGAGAAGATCGCTGCCGGTAAGATGAACGCTTTCTACAAGGAAATCTGCCTGCTGCAGCAGGAGTTCGTCCGTTCCGACCTGTTCAAGGGCGACGTTGCCGGCTACATTGCTGACGCTGCCAAGAAGCTGGGCGGTAAGGTCACCTTCGTTGACGCTATTCACTACATCAAGGGTGAAGGCATCGAGAAGAAGGAAGATAACTTCGCAGAAGAGGTTGCCGCACAGATCGCCGGCGCCAACAAGTAAAAATTGCTACAAAAACCGCGAGTGCATTTGCACCCGCGGTTTTTATTGCCAAATTGAGAGTTGAGAATTTGCCTTACATCATAGCACCAAAATAATTTTCAATTCTCCATTTTCAATTTTTAATTAGCTGCGTAGCAGCTACGCCACCATGGCGAGTTTTTGCAGGACGCGGCGCCAGATCTGCCCAAAGGTCAGTCGGGGCACGGATTCCTCGGCCACCAGGGGAATTTCCTTGAGCACCTGATCCTCTGCCTTAATATATAATGTACCCAGCCGCTGACCCTTGCTGACCGGGGCATCTACGGTATCGGTCAGCTCCACCTGCTGATGGATGCCGCTTTTTTGCGCCTTTTCTATAAGCACCGCTTCTTCTCCGGCGGGCACGGCGTTGACCGTATCGGCAATTCCCAATTTTACCGGGATCTTGGCAGTTTCTGCCTGGGGGGTGATGAGGGCATAGGTGGCAAAGCCGTAATCCAGCAGCTGCTTGCAGGCGGCAAATCGCTCCTTGGAGCTCTCGCAGCCCATGACCACGGCAATCAGCTCCATATCCTCCCGCATGGCCGAGGAGGACAGGCAGTACCCGGCCTGGGAGGTGAAGCCGGTCTTCAGCCCCGTTGCCCCGGGGTAAAACCGTACCAATTTATTGGTGTTGGACAGGCCAAATGCGCCATTTCTTACGGTATCCATCCAAATGGTGGTGAATTTTTTGATATCCGGGTGATTTTTCAGCAGCTCTGCGGACATCAGGGCGATGTCGTAGGCGGTGGTCTTGTGGTCCTTGGCGGCGGGGTCGTCGTCCAGACCGGTGCAGTTGACAAAATGGGTGTTATCCATACCCAGCTCCTTGGCCCGGCTGTTCATCATATCCACAAAGGCCGATTCGCTGCCGGCAATATGCTCTGCCATGGCGCAGGCGCAGTCGTTGGCCGAGGATACGGCGATGGATTTGACCATATCGGATACGGCCATGGTCTCCCCCACCTTTAAGTAAACCTGTGACCCGCCCTTGGCGGCGGCGGATTCCGAGGTGGTGACGGTGTCGTCCCAGCCAATGCGGCCAGAGTCAATGGCCTCCATAATCAGCAGCATGGTCATCACCTTGGTGACGCTGGCCGGGGCTAAGGGGGTATGGGCGTTCTGCTCATAGAGCAGCGTGCCGGTGGCCGCGTCCAGCAGCACGGCGCTCTTGGCCGGCAAATCCATATCTACCGCCGACACCGGCAGTATCGGTAAAAGCAGCAACGCACACAGTAAACAAAGCAATCGTTTCATAGAACACCCTCCGAAAGAGTTGAAAATTGAAAGTTGAAAGTTGAAAATTAAAAAATGATGGCGTTATCCCAATACCCAAATTTTCAATTTTCAATTTTCCATTTTCAATTTATTCTGCCTGTCCTATTTATAGAACTTTTCTATTGTGTATTGGCCGTTTTTTTGGTATACTATTAAGAAAATGATAAGATGGATGTGTTATGCTTTGAAATACGGAATTTGGAAAACCACCGCGCCGGCGCCGGACGCTGTTAACAGTCTGGTCCGGGGTGGCTATGCGCCGCTGGCGGCTATGGTACTGGCAGCCCGGGGCATAGAGCGATCAGAACAGGCAGACAGCTACTTAGATTGCACAGCGCCCCTCTTAGACCCCTTTTTAATGACCGATATGGCCTTGGCCGCCCAGCGGGTGGGCCGCGCCATAGAAACCGGGGAGAAGATCGCCGTCTTCGGCGATTACGATGTGGACGGCATCACCGCCACCTGCCTGCTGACGGATTTTCTGCGGAAGCGGGGCTGCGACTGCGTGCCCTATATCCCCGGCCGGCTGGAGGAGGGCTACGGTCTGAATCCCATCGCCATTGAATACCTGCACGGTTTAGGCGTAAAGCTGATCATCACCGTAGACTGCGGCATTACCGCTGTGGAAGAGGCGCGGATGTGTAAGGCGCTGGGTATCGACCTGGTGATTACCGACCATCACGAGTGCAAAGAGATTCTGCCGGAGGCGGTGGCGGTGGTTGACCCTCATCGGCCCGACGGCGGTTATCCCCACAAGATGCTCTCCGGCGTAGGCGTGGCCTTTAAGCTGGCGGCGGCGCTGGCCGGCGATCAGCAGGAAATGCTCCGGGAATATGCGGATATGGTGTGCCTGGGTACGGTGGCGGATGTGATGACTCTGCAGGGAGAAAACCGCGCCATCGTGGCAGCGGGCCTTGCCATGCTGCAAAAGACCCGCCGGCCCGGTCTTGCGGCGCTGCTGGAGCAGTGCGGCTGCGAGCCGGAGAATGTGTCTGCTTCCACTGTGGGCTATATGCTCTCCCCCCGGATCAATGCCGCCGGCAGAATGGGGCAAATCGAGTTGGCGGTGGAGCTGTTCCTCACTGACGATCCTGCCCGGGGCGAGGAAGCGGCCAAGGCACTGTGCGAATTGAACAAGCAGCGGCAGGCGGTGGAATCGGAGATCTATACCCAGGCAGTGGAAATGCTGCCGGAGGGCAAGGTGCCGGAGGCCATTGTGCTGGCAGACGATAGTTGGCATCAGGGCGTGGTTGGCGTGGTGGCCAGCCGCATCGCAGAGGAATTCTGCTGCCCCACCATTCTCATCTGTTTAGACGGGGAACACGGCAAGGCCAGTTCCCGGAGTTTTGGCGGCTTTAACCTTTTTGCCGCGCTGACGGAGCTGTCCGACCTGTTGGAAAGCTACGGCGGCCACGAGCTGGCGGCTGGCTTTACCATTGGCCGGGAGCAGATCCCTGCGTTCCGCCGGGAGATCTGCCGGCTGGCAGGGGAATTTGCCTGCGACAACGGTGTGCAGTCCCAATTGGAGGCGGATTGCGTGATACCGCCGGAGATGCTGACACTGCACAATGTGGAATCTCTGAGCAGTTTGGAGCCCTGCGGCAACGGCTGTCCCAAGCCTCTGCTGGTGATGGAAAATCTCACCGTGGAGCGGCTGAGTATGGTTGGCGGCGGCAGGCATATGCGGCTGCGGCTGCAAAGCGGCAGCTATAGCTGGGGCGGCATTTTCTTCTCCACCACCGCCCAGGCGGCCTCTGTTTGCCAGGGAGACCTGGTGGATGTGGCCTTTATCCCCCAAATCAATGAGTACCGGGGGGAGCGGACCGTGCAGATGAATGTGCAGGACATCCGCCCGGCCTGCAAGGGCACTGTCTGCTGCGATCTGGAAGGCTACCGCCGCCTGCGGGCCGGCCAGACGGATGCCCGGACGGCAGACCAATTGCTCCCGGACAGAGCCACATTGGGTATGGTTTACCGTTACTTATCTGCCCAGAGCGGAATCATACAGGATACCCCGGTATGCCTGTGCCGGAAGATCGTCCGCTGGTCCGGCGCGGATCTGGATTTGGGAAAAATGCTTGTGTGTCTGGACATTTTTGCAGATGTGGGTCTGCTGGAACTGGGTAGAGTCCATAAGAATATTACCGTGCGGCTGCTGCCGGCCCAAGGAAAGGCCGACTTGGACACAAGCGCCACCATGCAGCAGCTAAAAGGAGCAATCTGATGGAAAGTTTTGCAAAATATTATGGGTCTATGTATCAGACCGTGAGCCGTTGCCTGCCGGGTACGGATATGGAACGGATCGACCGGGCTGTGGAATACGCCCGGGAAAAACATAAAGACCAGAAGCGCAAGGATGGCTCGCCCTACATCATCCACCCCCTGGCCACGGCGGAGATCGTGGCGGAGATGGGTCTGGATGCCGATGCCATTTTGGGCGCTCTGCTCCACGACTGCATTGAGGATACCGATGCGTCCTTTGACGAGATTTCCAAGCTCTTTGGCCCCACCACCGCCCAGCTGGTGGAGGGTGTTACCAAGCTGACCCGGGCCAATTTCTCCTCTTCCGAGGAGGCCCAGATGGAAAATCTGCGGAAGATGTTCATGGCTATGAGCAAGGATATCCGGGTGGTGATGATCAAAATCGCCGACCGACTCCACAATATGCGCACCATGCAGTACCAGACCCCGGAAAAACAGATCAGCAAGTGCCGGGAGACCATGGATATCTATGCGCCCCTGGCCCACCGGCTTGGTATGCAGAAGCTCAAATGGGAGCTGGAGGATATTTCCCTGCAGTATTTGGACCCCGGCAGTTACGGGGAGATCTTAAGCTATCTGTCCGCCCACAAGGAAAAGGACGAGGCGTTTATGCACACCATTGACCAGAATATCTCCCAGCGTCTTTCTGCAATGGGCATTCACAGTACCGTCTACGGGCGGATCAAGCATGTTTACTCCATCTACCGGAAAATGACCACCCAGGGCAAGACCATGGACGAGCTGTACGATATTTACGCCTTCCGGGTCGTGGTGGATACCATTCCCGACTGCTACAATGTGCTGGGTCATGTCCACGACCTGTTTAACCCTGTGCCTGGCCGGTTCAAGGATTATATATCCACCCCCAAGCCCAATATGTACCAGAGCCTCCACACCACCGTTATCGGCACCCAGGGCATTCCCTTTGAGGTGCAGATCCGCACCTGGGATATGCACGAGACTGCCGAGTACGGTATCGCGGCCCACTGGAAGTATAAGCAGGGCGCCGGCGACGGCTCGGAGAAGGATTTCGAGTGGGTACGCCGGTTGCTGGAAAGCCAGCAGGATACCGATGCGGAGGACTATGTGTCCTCTATGAAGATCGATATGTTCGACGATGAGGTGTTCACCTTTACCCCCAAGGGTAAGATCGTGCCCCTGCCTGCCGGGGCAACGCCCATCGACTTTGCTTACGCCATCCACTCCGGCGTGGGCAACTCCCTGGTGGGCGCAAAGGTCAACGGCCGGATCTGCAACATCGATTCTGCCCTGCAAAACGGCGACATCGTGGAGATCATCACCTCCAAAGCCGCCAAGGGCCCCAGCCGTGACTGGCTGAATATCTGTCAGTCCAACCAGGCCCGCACCAAGATCAAGCAGTGGTTCAAGAAGGAAAAGCGGGATGAGAATATCGTCCACGGCCGCGCCTCCTTTGAAGGGGAGATGCGCCGGGTGGGCCTGCCTTTGTCCATTACCGTGGACCCGGAGGTCAGTCCCCAGCTGCTGAAAAAGCTGGGCTTCGATACCTGGGAGGATATGTACGCCGCCATCGGCTACGGCGGCCTGACCGCGGTGAAGGCCGTGGGCAAGGTCCGGGACGATATCAACCGGGCGCTGAAGCTGCAAAACCAGGAGCAGCGCAGCTTCCTGAACACCAAACCGGATACCGCCGTCAAGGGTCGGCACAGCGTCAACGGCGTAATCGTGGAGGACATCGATTCTTGTATGATCAAGTTCGCCAAGTGCTGTACCCCGGTGCCCGGCGACGGCATTATCGGCTTTATTACCAAGGGCTTTGGCGTGTCTGTCCACCGGATCGACTGCCCCAACGCCCAGAATCGGGATGAACCCCATCAGGCCCCCCGCTGGGTGCGGGTCTGCTGGGCCGATGCAGAGGATCAGCCCTTTGAGACCACTTTGGAGATCGATTGCATCACCCGGGACGGCCTGCTTCTGGATGTAGCTACTATGATGACCACCGCCCGGGTCCGGGTCAAGGAGATCAACGGCAAGGATCTGCCCGGTGGCAGAAGTGTGTTCACGGTGCGGTTTGAGGTAAAGGATCTGGGCGAACTGGACGCCATTCGCAACAAGCTGCTGAACATCCGGGACATCACCGGCATCCGCAGAGGACAGAACTAAAAAAATAGTGTCATTGCGAGCCAGTGATCACACTGGCGTGGCAATCTCCTTGATTATCCGGTCATTGCGAGGGAGCGAAGCGACCGTGGCAATCCCCCATAAGATGGGGATCGCCACAGCTGCTGACGCAGCTTCGCGATGACTGAAGAACGATGGGGATTCCCACGTCGCCTATGGCTCCTCGGAATGACCCAATAAGGAGATTGATTATGCGTGCAGTATTGACAAGAGTAAAGTCTGCGTCCGTGACCATTGATGGCGAAGTCACCGGCAAGATCGGCCAGGGGTTTTTGATCCTGCTTGGCGTAGGCCCGGAGGATACCGAGGAGACCTGCCGGTATCTGGCGGAAAAGGCGTTGGGCCTGCGGATCTTTGAGGATGAAAACGAAAAAATGAATTTAAGCCTTGCAGATGTGGGCGGACAGGTGCTGGTGGTGAGCCAGTTTACCCTGTACGGAAACTGCCGCAAGGGCCGCAGACCCAGCTTTGTGGGCGCGGCAGGGCCGGAACTGGGCAACGCCCTGTATGAAAAATTCCTCAGTATTTGCGAGGAATTGGGCTATCCGCCCCAGCACGGCCGCTTTGGCGCAGATATGCAGGTGGCGTCTGTCAATGACGGCCCGGTGACCATTCTGCTGGACACCGAACAGCTGATGGACACACCAAGAAGATAATTAAAAATTGAAAATTAAGAATTGAGAATTTTCTTTCTACCACATTATTGCCACAGCGTGCAAGCCTCGCAATGATGTGTCGGTGTAGGGGGCGGCGCCCTCGACGCCCTGAAAAAGCGCAAAAGGAGAAAGTTTATGCTGAATATTCGTACCCTCTCTTTGGGAGATTATCAAACCAATTGTTATATCGTGTGGGGTGAGGACGCCAAGTGGTGTGTGGTCATTGACCCGGGCGACGCGCCGGAGCAGGTGCTGCAGGCTACCGAGGAAGCCGGTGTGAAAATCGAAGCCGTTTTGCTGACCCACGGCCATTTTGACCATGTGGGCGGCGTGCGCACCATCGCGGCCCGCACCGGCTGCCGCATTTACATCCACAGAAAAGAGGAGCTGCTGCCCGACTCCATGACCGGCGGTATGCTGTTCTATTCCAACGCCTATTCTAATGGCGATGTGCTGAAAATTGCCGGCTTGGAAATTCAGGTGCTCCACACCCCCGGTCATACCCCCGGCGCGGTATGTCTGGCGGTGGAAAATGTCCTGTTCTCCGGCGACACCCTCTTTGCCGGCTCTATTGGCCGGACGGATTTCCCCGGCGGCGATGTGGCGGATATGAAAAAATCCCTGGCGCGTCTGGGGGCATTGCCCACCGATTACCGGGTCCTGCCCGGCCACGGTGAGGAGACCACCCTCTTTACGGAAAAGGAAAATAATCCCTATCTGAGATAATGGATAAAAGGAAAATTCTATGAATTTGACCATCATCGGTCACGATGACCGTTATGCGGTGGAGCAGCTATTGATGAGCCTGTTTTCCCAGCAGGAAATCACAGTGGTTTCCCGGCTGAGCCGGGGAAAGGTGTGGCTCACCGCCTCTGCCGAAATTGAATTGTGCGGCAAAAAGACCAGAGCCGTCCGTCGCCTGAAAGCAGCAGAGGAAACGGTCCGCCTGCGCCGGCGGATCTTGCAGCAGAGTGTGTACCTGGCGGCCCTGCCCCATTTGGCGGAAATTCCTGCTTGGGGCGCGCTGGCGGGGGTACGGCCCACCAAAATCTCCACCAAGCATCTGCTGAACGGCGGCAGCCGCAAAACCGCAGAAAAAGAGCTGGAATCGGTGTATTTCGTCACGCCCCAGCGGAGAAAACTGGCTCTGGACTGCTCCGAGTCCACGGTGGCGGCCATCCAAAAGACCAGCCATAGCGATATTTCCCTGTATATCGGCATTCCGTTCTGTCCCACCCGGTGCAGTTATTGCAGCTTTGTCAGCCGGACGGTGGGCAAGCGCACGGAGCTGATGGACCCCTATCTGGACGCGCTGTACAAGGAACTGGCCCACACGGGAAAACTGCTGGCAAATTCCGGTAAGACCCTTCGTACCATTTATATAGGCGGCGGCACCCCCACCACCCTGACCGAAGCCCAGATGGCAAAGCTCCTGGACAGGGTCCGGGAGGTGTTCCCTATGGACCGGTGCATCGAGTTTACCGTGGAGGGCGGCCGGCCGGATACCTTAAATGCAGAGAAACTGCGTACCATTCGCGCCCACGGCGCGGACCGTATGAGCATCAATCCCCAGACCATGGAGGATGCCGTCCTGCGGGCATGCGGCAGACCCCACACCGCCGACGATATCCTTCGGCGTTACAAAGAAGCGGAGGATGCAGGCTTTACCGCCATCAATATGGACCTGATTGCAGGCCTGCCTCAGGATTCCTATGCCGGCTTTTGCCGGTCGCTGGATCGGGTGGCGGCCCTTGACCCTGCCAATATCACCGTCCACACCCTTGCCCTGAAAAAGGGCGCGGACCTGTTTGAAAAGCAGGTGGCCCTGCCCGGCTACGGGGAGGTGGCCAAGATGGTGGAATACGCGGAAAACACCCTGCGAAGCTTGGGCTACAAGCCCTATTACTTATATCGGCAGAAATATATGTCCGGTTCTTTTGAAAATGTGGGTTGGAGCCGGGATGGCCTGGATTGCCTGTACAACATCTATATGATGGAGGAGGTCCATACCATTTTGTCCCTTGGTGGCGGCGGTATGAACAAGGTCAATTTCCCGGACGGATCGCTGCAGCGATTCCACAACCCCAAATTCCCGGAGCAATATATTACGCAAATTGACGATGTCCTCCGGCAAAAAGAGGAATTGTTTATGTTGTTATAACAGGAAACATCCATACTTTCTCTCCGGCGAGAAAGTATGATGTCCTCCCCGCCGCCGGCAGGCATCTTATGTAGTGTAAGGAAGTGTTAGTTTGGATACTTTGATCTCCAATGTCACGGTTGTGACCATGAATGAGAAAATGGATGTGCTGTTTGGTGCATATTTGGGCATCGCTGACGGCAAAATAACCTATATTGGTAAAGATGTTCCCACGGAGCAGCCGAAAACCATTATTGATGGCACCGGCATGGTGGCCATGCCCGGCCTGATCAACTGCCACACCCACCTGCCTACCGCTTTGCTGCGGAATTTCGTGGACGATGCCACCAAGACCGAGGCGCTGCAGCAGCTTTTGGCCCGTCAGAGCAAGATCGACGAGCGAGCCGGCAGAGCCGGTATCAAGCTGGCCCTTGCAGAGTGTCTGCGGTTTGGTATCACATCGGTTTCTGATTTGTACTATTCCCCGGAGGTTACCGCCCAGGTAGCGGCAGAGGTGGGAGTCAAGGCCAATATTGCCCTTGCCGCCACCCGCTTTGTGGACGACAGCGAGGATTTTGACTTTGAGACCGATCCCGGTTGCCAGATGCTTGCCAGCACCGTGGAAAAATGGCACAATTACGACAATGGCCGCATTAAGATCGACGCGGGTATCCACGCGGAATTTACCAGTAACCATCAGTTGTGGGAAAGCCTGTCTGCCTACGCAGCAGAACAAGGGTTAGGCCTGCAGCTGCACCTGGCAGAATGCGCCGAGGAGGTGGCCGATTGCGAGGAACGCACCGGCCTTACCCAGGCAGAGCTTTTAAATTGCCACGGCGTTTTCCGTGTGCCTGTAACGGCAGTGGGCTGCGCCCATTTGACGGAAACAGAGCAGAAAATGCTGGGCAAAGCCAAAGCCTCTGCGGTGGCGATTCCCATTGCGGCGGCAAAGCAAGGCTATGCGCCTACCCCCATCACCGATTGCGTGAAGGCAGGTATGAATGTGGCGCTGGGTACGGACAGCGCCGTGGCCAGCGGCAATCTGGATATGTTTGAAGTAATGCGCTTTGCAGCGCTGCAAACCCGGCAGGCAGGCGGGGATTCCGATGTTATGCCTGCCGCCGCGCCCTTGATGATGGCTACCGTATGCGGCGCGCGCGCCCAGGGCCGGGCCAACGAATGCGGTATGCTGAAAGAGGGTATGGACGCCGACATCGTCCTTGTGGATTTCTCTGCGCCCCATTTATTGCCCTGCCACAATGTGATCTCCAGCCTGGTGTTCTCTGCCAAGGGCGGCGATGTGGCCATGACTATGGTTCGGGGCAAGATCCTCTACCAAAACGGTCAGTTCCCCACCATCGATTTGCCTGCAGTTGTTGCAGAGATTATGGAATATGCAATCCCGAAGCTGATGAAGGAGGAAGTATGAGCGGAGCAACCAAAAAGCAAACCTTTCTCCATGGCGCGGCGCTGCTGGCTATGGCCACCATTATCGTAAAGGTCATCGGCGCGTTTTATAAGATCCCCCTGAAAATGATCATCGGCGACCAAGGCTTCGGCTATTTCAACACCGCCTACAATATTTATGCGGTGCTGCTGCTGGTTTCTACCGCCGGCCTGCCCATCGCCATGAGCCGGATGATCTCCGAGGCCACCGCTACTGGCCGGTATAACCAGGTCCGCCGGGTCTATGCCACCGCAAGGGGCATTTTCCTGGGGTTGGGCGTGGTGAGTACGGCGCTGATGATGGGCTTTGCTCGTCAGCTGGCCGCATTCCAAAAGCAGCCGGACGCCTGGGCGGCCATCTTCTGCCTGGGTCCCTGCGCATTGCTGATGTGTATTATGTCAACCTATCGGGGATTTTTCCAGGGCCAGGGCAATATGCGTCCCACTTCCAATTCCCAGATCTTAGAGGCATTCTTTAAGCTGGCTGTAGGCCTGGCTTTGGCCTACGGTGTGATGAAAGCCACCAATTCTGTGGCCTATGCCGCCGGCGCAGCCATTTTGGGCGTGACGGTGAGCTGTCTGGTGTCGGCGATCTACTTAAATCGCCAGCAGCGCCCCGCCTACCGGGAGCTGCCTGTCACCGACGATGCGCCTTTGGGCTATGGCAAGACCGCCCGGCAATTGCTGGCCATTGCGGTGCCCATCACCATCGGCTCTGCGGGTCTGCAGCTGCTGACGGTCATCGAGACCAACCTCTATATGGGCCAGCTCCTCACTGCCAACGGCCTGAGTCAGGGCGCGGCGGATACCACCAAGGGCATCTATGATATGTGCTTTACCGTGTTCAATATGCCCTGCTCCTTTATGGTGCCCATCACCACCTCGGTGCTGCCGGCCATTACGGCCCTTTTGGCCACCGGTGACCAAGCCGGCGCCAGAGCCACAGAGGAATCCGCGGCCCGAATCACCGGCCTGTTGAGTCTGCCCTGCGCGGTGGGTCTGACGGTGCTGGCACAACCGGTCATGGGACTGCTGGGCGGCTATACCGGGGAGAACCTGTTGCTGGCCGGAAAAATTCTGGCGGTGCTGGGCATCAATGTGTTCTTCTACGGGGTGATCCAGTACACCAATGTAGTGCTGCAATCCCATGGCTACGCATCCATTCCCGTCATCAACACCCTGTTGTGCGGCGGCGTGAAATTAGCGGTTGTGTATATGCTGGTGGGCAATCCCCAGATCGGCATTGTGGGCGCGCCCATTGGCATGCTGCTGTGCTACGCTTGCATCGGCGTGATGAACCTGATTGCCATCCGTCGGGTGGTGCCCAGAAAGACAAAAATTTTGCAAAATATCCTGCGGCCGGCCCTGCCGGCACTGCTGATGGGCATCGGTGTCTGGGGTGTGAAGTATTTATTGCAGCGCTTGCCGGGCATAGGCGAAAGAACCGTGATTTTATGCGGGTTTTCCGTTATGGTGGGTGTGGTAATTTATCTGATTTGTGTGATTTTCTTCAAAACCATCCGCCGGGAGGATTGCCAGCTTTTGCCAAAAGGTGATAAAATTTCGAAAATTTTACGCCTATAATTGTATATTTTTGCAAAAAATACTTGCAAAAACTAAAAAAAGGTGATAATATCATAATATCGGTAAAAATTATTTGAAAAGAGGTAATCTTATGAACAAGACCGAACTCATTGCCGCCGTTGCTGAAAAGACCGGCCTGACCAAGAAGGACGCAGAGCGCGTTGTCAGCGCTACCTTCGAGACTGTTACTGCTACCATCAAGGCTGGTGAAAAAGTCAGCGTTTCCGGTTTCGGCATCTTCGAAGTAAAGACCCGTGAGGCCCGCGTAGGCCGCAACCCCCGCACCAAGGAAGAGATCAAGATTCCTGCAACCAAGCTGCCCGCATTCAAGGCCAGCAAGACTCTGAAGGACGCTGTCGCCAAGTAAGATGCGTCTGGATAAGTACCTGAAGGTCTCCCGGCTCATTAAGCGCCGCACAGTTGCCAATGAAGCTTGCGACAACGGTCGCATCAGCGTCAATGGCCGTGTGGTGAAAGCCAGTTACGAGGTCAAGCCCGGCGACAAGATTGAGATCGCCTTGGGCGTCCGGACCGTGGCTGTGGAGGTCTTGGTGGTTGCCGACAATGTCCGTAAGGACGACGCGGTGACTATGTACAAGGAAATCTGAAAAAAGCGGCGTGCCAATCGGCACGCCGTTTTTACAATTAGAAAAGGACCCCTTGTGTAAAGGGGGCTGGCAAAAATCTTTGATTTTTGACTGGGGGATTGTCCGATATCTGGACATTACAATCCTTCCGTCACGGCTTTCGCCGTGCCACCTCCCTTTACACAAGGGAGGCTTAAAAAGGGCTTGCCTGACGGCAAGCCTCTTTCTTATTCCTCGTATTTGTTGGGGACAGGGGTAATGACCGGTGTACCGTCCCGGTTTAACAGCGGGGTAATGCCGCCGCTGTAGCCGTAGCTGGCATACACATAGTTCACGCCGGTTTCCTTATCCACCAGAATTTCCATGGCGGGGTTGGAAAAGCCACCACCCTGGGAATAGGTCTTGATAAACCTTTTCTCTTTCTTTTCTGCCATTATTCCTTCACACCCTCTACAAGACCGCTTGCCAGGCCCACCAGACCCTGCATCTCGGAGGGGATGATGATCTTGGTAGCCTTGCCGTCAGCCACCTTTTCCATGGCCTGAATGGATTTCAGCTTGATGACCTGGTCGTTGGGGGCAGACTTATTCAGCATCTCCAGAGAGTCAGCCAGCGCCTTCTGCACAGCGCGGATCGCCTCTGCCTCACCCTCTGCCTTCAGAATCGCGGCCTGCTTTTCTGCATCGGCCCGGAGAATGGCAGATTCTTTTTCACCTTCTGCAATCAGAATGGCGGACTTCTTCTGACCCTCGGCCTGCAAAATGGCCTGCCGGCGGTCGCGCTCGGCCTTCATCTGCTTTTCCATGGAGCTCTGAATGTCTGCCGGGGGCAGAATGTTCTTCAGCTCCACGCGGTTGACCTTGATACCCCAGGGATCGGTGGCTTCGTCCAGAATGGCCCGCATCTTGGTGTTGATGATGTCCCGGGAAGTCAGGGTCTGGTCCAGCTCCAGATCGCCGATGATGTTACGCAGGGTGGTTGCGGTAAGGGTCTCCATAGCGGTCATGGGTTTTTCCACGCCGTAGGTGTACAGCTTGGGGTCAGTGATCTGGAAATACACCACGGTGTCGATCTGCATGGTAACATTGTCCTTGGTGATGACCGGCTGGGGGGGATAGTCCAGCACCTGCTCTTTCAGGCTAACCCGGCGGGCGATCCGGTCAATAAAGGGCAGCTTGAAATGCAGACCAACGCCCCAAACGGCCTGGAATGCGCCCAGCCGCTCGATGACGAACGCCTTGGACTGCTGCACCACAACGATGCATTTGATAATGATAGCAAACAGAATAACGATCAGTGCAATAATATACGGCATAATAGTTCCTCCTTATTTTACTTCTGCCATAATGGGTGTGACATATACCTTGACGCCCTCCACCCGGTCGATCTTCACCTGGGTGCCGGCGGGGATAGGTTCGCCGTTTGTGCTGCGGGCGGACCACTCCACATCGCCCAGCTTCACCTGACCCTGGGAGGCCAAATTGTCGATAGCGGTGACGCACAGGCAGGTCCTGCCGGCAAGGGCATCCACATTGGTGCGGGTGATGCGGGGGTTAAAGTGTTTTTTGGCAATAGGCCGCAGCATAGCCAGGGCAACGGCAGAAACTGCCAAAAATGCAAAGACCTGAAATCCCACCGGTGCGCCGGTCAGCTCGGTAATCAGCGCTGCCAGCGCGCCTAAAGCAAACCAGGCCGATACCATACTCACCGTCCCTGCTTCTATGGCGATAAATGCCACCAGCAGGCCAAACCATACAAAATTCATTGGACAAACCTCCTTTACCAGTTTCGCTTCTGATTACAGAGTAACAGAAAACCTATGGATAGTAAAGCATTTTTTGCTGGAACTTTTGGAAAAACTGTTGCGATTCTGAAAATGCTGATGTATAATTACAATGTAAAAATATGGGCCAAAACCCAAAAAACAATGGAGGAATCATTATGTTCAACCAAATGATTGAAGTTCTGAAAGCAAACCCCCGGAAGATCGTGTTCACCGAAGGTCACGATGCCCGGATCCTGGAAGCAACCGCTCGTCTGGTAGAAGGCGGCTTCCTGACCCCCATTCTGGTGGGTAATGTGGAAGAGGTCAAGGCTAACGCTGCCAAGGGCGGCTTCAATATCGAGGGCGTGGAGATCCTGGATCCCGCTACTTACCCCGGTATGGACGCTATGGTGGAGAAGATGGTGGAGCTCCGCAAGGGCAAGATGTCTGCTGAAGAGTGCAAGGCAGCGCTGTCCAAGGGCAACTACTTCGGCACCATGCTGGTGAAGATGGGCTACGCTGACGCTCTGCTGGGCGGCGCTACCTACTCCACCGCCGACACTGTCCGTCCCGCTCTGCAGCTGGTCAAGACCAAGAAGGGCGCTAACCTGGTGTCCTCCTGCTTCATTATGGTCCGCGGCGAAGAGAAGCTGGCCATGGGCGACTGCGCCATCAACCTGAGCTACGAGGATAGCGTTGACAAGGAAGGAAATGTGACCGTGTCCGCTGCCCGTAAGCTTGCCGAGGTGGCTGTGGAGACTGCCAACACCGCGAAGGTCTTTGGCATTGAGCCCAAGGTTGCTATGCTGAGCTTCTCCACCAACGGCTCCGGCAAGGGCGGCACTGTGAAGCTGTCCAACGAGGCTACCAAGGTTGCCAAGGAAATGGCTCCCGATCTGATGATCGACGGCGAGATGCAGTTCGACGCAGCTGTGGCTCCCGAGGTCGGTCAGCTGAAGTTCCCCGGCTCTCCCGTGGCTGGCTACGCCAACACCTTCATCTTCCCCACCATCGAGGCTGGCAACATCGGCTACAAGATCGCCCAGCGTCTGGGTGGCTTTGAGGCCTACGGCCCCATCCTGCAGGGTCTGGCTGCTCCCATCAACGACCTGTCCCGTGGCTGCAACGCCGACGAGGTCTACAAGATGGCTATCATCACCTGCGCAATGGTGTAATCACAAAAAGGAGTGCCGAAAGGCACTCCTTTTGCTTAGTGCTGAATGCATAATGCTTAATGCTTAATTATGCATTCTGAATTATGCATTATGCATTTAAAAAGCCGCCCGGGTGGGCGGCTTTTTGATTACTTGCTCAGGTACTTGTCAATGGCAGCGGCGGCCTTCTTGCCGGCGCCCATTGCCAGAATGACGGTAGCTGCGCCGGTGACTGCGTCACCGCCGGCGAACACGCCGTCGCGGGTGGTCATCTCGTCCTCGTTGACGATGAGACAGCCCTTCTTGTTGGTGTCCAGACCGGGGGTGGTGGACCGGATCAGGGGGTTGGGGCTGGTGCCCAAAGACATGATCACGGTGTCCACATCCAGCACAAATTCGCTGCCGGGAACCTCGATGGGACGGCGGCGGCCGGAAGCGTCAGGCTCACCCAGCTCCATACGGATGCAGTTCATACCGCAGACGCGGCCATCCTCGTCGCCGATGATGGAAACAGGGTTGCACAGGGTCTTGAACTCAATGCCCTCTTCCTTGGCGTGGTGCTGCTCTTCCAGACGGGCGGGCATCTCAGCCTCGCCGCGGCGGTAGACAACATACACATGCTCTGCGCCCAGACGCATTGCGCAGCGGGCGGCGTCCATCGCCACATTACCGCCGCCAACCACGGCCACAGCCTTGGACTTGACGATGGGGGTATCGTACTCCTCGTCGTAAGCCTTCATCAGGTTGGTACGGGTCAGATATTCGTTGGCGGACATAACGCCCTTCAGGGCCTCGCCGGGGATATTCATAAACATGGGCAGACCGGCGCCGGAGCCCACAAATACGGCCTTGAAGCCCATTTCAAACAGCTCGTCGATGGTCAGCACGCGGCCGATGACCATATTGGTCATAACCTTGACGCCCTGGGCCTCCAGCTTGGTAAACTCGTTGGCAACGATGGCCTTGGGCAGACGGAACTCGGGGATGCCGTAAACCAGCACGCCGCCGGCGGTATGCAGAGCCTCGAACATGGTGACCTCGTAACCCTTCTTAGCCAGGTCGGAGGCGGCGGTCATACCGGCAGGGCCGGTACCTACAACGGCCACCTTCTTGCCGTTGGATTCGGCCTTGGCGGGCATTTCGTTGACATTTTCCCGGTACCAGTCAGCCACGAACCGCTCCAGACGGCCGATGGCAACGGGCTCACCCTTGATACCCCGGACGCACTTGCTTTCGCACTGGGATTCCTGGGGGCAGACGCGGCCGGACAGGGCAGGCAGCGCGTTGGTGGAGGTGATGATCTCGTAAGCGGCCTTGAAATCGCCCTCGGCGACCTTGCCGATGAACTCGGGGATCCGCACATTAACGGGGCAGCCTTCCACACACTTGGGATTCTTGCACTTTAAGCACCGACCGGCCTCTTCAATGGCCATCTCGGCGGTGTAGCCCAGGGCTACTTCCTTAAAATTCCGGGCGCGAACCTTGGGGTCCTGCTCAGGCATGGGGGTTTTTACCAAAGTCATATTAGCCATTTTGCATTCCCTCCTTATTTAATGAGATCCTTGCCCATCTTTTCGATGCGGCAGGCATGCTTTTCGGTAACTTCTGCTTCACGGCCACGGTACAGGCTGTTACGGCTCATCAGCTCGGCAAAATCCACCTTGTGGCCGTCGAACTCGGGGCCGTCCACGCAGGCGAACTTGGTCTCGCCGCCAACGGTAACACGGCAGCCGCCGCACATGCCGGTGCCGTCCACCATAATGGGGTTCAGGGACACGGAGGTGTGCACGCCGAAGGGCTCGGTGGTCTTGCAGACGAACTTCATCATGGGCACAGGGCCGATGGCCAGCACTTCGTCAAAGGCTTCGCCGGCTTCCAGCAGCTGCTGCAGCTTCACGGTGACGAAACCCTGCTCGCCGTAAGAGCCGTCGTCGGTCATCAGATACATATGGTCAGCGCAGGCCTTGAACTCGTCCTCCAGAATGACGATGTCCTTGCTGCGGAAGCCCACGATGACGGTGACTTCTGCGCCGGCTTCCTTAAATGCCTTGGCAGAGGGCAGAGCGATGGCGCAGCCCACGCCGCCGCCAACCACACAGACCTTCTTCTTGCCTTCCACGGGGGTGGGCTTGCCCAGAGGGCCGACGAAATCCCGGATATAATCACCCTCGTTCAGCTGGCCCAGGGCCTTGGTGGCAAAGCCGACCTTCTGGAAGATGATGGTGACGGTGCCTGCCTCCCGGTCATAACCGGCGATGGTCAGGGGCACACGCTCGCCCTTTTCATCGATGCGGAAAATGATGAACTGGCCGGCCTTTGCCTTCTTGGCAATAAAGGGGGCTTCAATATCCATCAGCGTGACGCTGGGATTCAGTTCTTTCTTGCGTACAATTTTGAACATAGCGCTATCCTTCCTTTTTTTGGTTCATATGATTTCTAATATTACACCAAATGAATACTGATATCAAGAGGTTTTTCGGATGCTTTCCAAAATAATGTCGATTTCCGGCTGATTTTCCTGCAGATCCGCGGTAGGACCGTAAAACTGGAAGATCCAGAAGGCCGAATCGCTTTCGTAGGTGGCGGTCACATAGGTGTAGACCGTGTTATCCACCGGCTTTTCGTAGGAAAACAGGTAGCCGTCGCCGGCAGGCGCTGCTGCGCAGGACAGATCGTTGCCGCTGATAACATAGTCGGTATACTGGGCAAGGGTCATATCCTGCAGATCGGCTTTGTCTTCCGAAAGACCCACAAATACAAGGGTTTTCCGGCCGTACATAAAGTCCGCATCCTTTGCATAAGCCTCTGCCGACAGGTCGGCAAAGTCCCCGGGGACGGTTACCTGCAGGTCCTTGCAGGTGACGGTTAGCCCCAGGGGATACAGGTCTGCATTTGCGCAGCCGGCAAACAGACACACTACCGCCAGCAGGGCGGCAACCATACGCCGCTGCATTACTTGTTCTTCAGCAGGTCGCGGATCTCGGTGAGCAGAACTTCCTCAGCAGAGGGAGCGGGAGGCGCGGCAGGCTCGGCAGGTGCGGCTTCCGCTTCCTTTTTGCCGATCTCGGCGATCTTGTTGACGATTTTCACGATCCAGAAGACCACGAAGGCCAGGATCAGGAAGTTGATGATGGCGGAGATGAAGTTGCCGTAGGTCAGGTAGTTGAAAACCTCTTGCGTGGTCTCGGTGCCATCGGCAGCCACGATCTTCTCGAAGGTGGGGTCTACCCAGGGCATACGGGGCAGGCGGATCTTAGCGTCGGAAAAGTCAGTGCCACCCATGAAGATGTTCACGATGGGCATAATCAGATCGTTGGTCAGGCTCTTGGTGATGGTGGAGAATGCGCCGCCGATAATAGTACCAACGGCCAGGGCCATGGCGTTGCCCTTAATGGCAAATTCCTTAAATTCGTCCAGCCACGAGGGTTTTTCTAACTTAATCTTTTTCATTTTTTTTCCTCCCTGTTGGTTTACATAATTTCTGTAATGTAGGGGCGACCATTGGTCGTCCGCTATTTTAGTGGAATGCCCTTACGGACGAGCAATGCGCGCTCCTACAGGATTTCTTCTTGGTTTACATAATTATTTCTTCTCGATGATTTCCAGGCCGCCCAGATACTTCCGCAGCACCTCGGGAACGACGATAGAGCCGTCGGCCCGCTGATTCTGTTCCACCAGCGCGGGGAAAATACGGCTTGTTGCCAGGCCGGAGCCGTTCAAGGTGTGCAGGAACTCGGGCTTGCCGGTGGCTTCCCGGCGGAAACGGATGTTGCCCCGGCGGGCCTGGTAATCCCGGGCGTTGGACACGGAGGAGACCTCCTTGTAGCCGTCCATAGAGGGGATCAGAATTTCAATGTCATAGGTTCTTGCCATGGAGGCGGAGCAGTCGCCGGCAGCCAGCTTCACGGTGCGGAAGTGGAAGCCCAGACCCTCTACCAGCTT
>JAFVVI010000050.1 GCA_017502265.1 Oscillospiraceae bacterium | reverse complement strand
AGCATCCGCAGCTTACTGTCCGGCTGGAAACCGGGCAGGACACGGGATGCATGGTTATCGTCATAGAGCTTGCCGCCGAACTCCAGATACAGCTTGCCGCCGAACTGGGCGATCCGCTCCCGGATGTGGGCAGATTGGGTGCGGATATATTTATCGTTATCGTAACCAAGCTTCATCTTTCTGCGCCTCTTTTCCGCATAGTCAAATACTCATTCTATTGTATAGGAAACTTCAAAAAATAGCAAGTTATTTTCCCAAATTCCTGCAAACAAAAAGGGCGTACCGTTTTTGCCGGTACGCCCGATTCTTTATTTCATCAGCTTGCAGACCAAGTCGGCATATGCCACAGGGTCAGGCAGGGGCAGGTCTGCCATCAACAGGGCCTGGCCGTGGAGCAAACGCGCATAGTCCTTGGCCTTTTGGGTGTCGCCCACCATGGCGCTCTGCATAGCCTGTACCGCCGGATGCTCCGGATTCAACTCCAGGATCCGCTGAGAGGGGAAAGGAATTTCCGGATTGGCCCGGCGCATATATTTCTCCATCTCAAAGCTCATACCGTTGCCGGGAGTCACCAGCACCGGGCTGTCGCCCAGAGAGCCGGAGAGCTTGACCTCCTGCACATCTTCGCCCAGAGTCTCCTTCACGAAGGTCAGCAGTCCCTTCATTTCCTCCGCCTTTTCTTCCAGCGCCTTCTTGTCGTCCTCACTCTGCAGGCCCAGATCCTCAGTAGCCGCATTGCAGAAAGGCTTTTCGCTGTAGGTCATCATAGACTGGAAGACAAACTCGTCCACCTCGTCGGTGCACATCAGCACATCATAGCCCTTATCTGCCAAGAGCTTGACCTGGGGCAGCTTGGCAAGACGGTCGGTGCTCTCGCCGGAGATATAGTAGATCTTCTCCTGTCCCTCGGCCATGGCCGCCACATACTCGGCAAAGGTAATGGGCTTACCCTGCTTGTGGGAGTAGAACAACAGCAGGTCCTGGGTCGCCTCCTTGTGGACGCCGTAATCGGCCACCACGCCGAACTTCAGTTGCCGGCCAAAGGCGGCAAAGAATTTCTCATAGTCTTCCCGGTCATTGTCCAGCATATTTTTCAGCTCGGACTTGATCTTCTTTTCAATATTCTTGGCAATAATGGCCAGCTGCCGGTTGTGCTGGAGCATTTCCCGGCTGATGTTCAAAGACAGATCCTGGCTATCCACCACACCCCGGACGAACTGGAAGTACTCGGGGACCAGATCCTCGCAGCTTTCCATAATCATCACGCCGGAGGAATACAACTGCAGACCTCGTTTAAAATCCTTGGAGTAGAAATCGAAAGGCGCTTTGCCGGGAATATACAACAGGGCCTTATAGGACACCGTGCCCTCTGCGCTGGTATGGATGGTCCGGGCAGGCTTGGCATAGTCCATAAACCGCTCCCGATAGAACTGGGCATACTCCTCCTCGGTCACATCCTTCTTGGCCCGCTGCCACAGAGGAATCATAGAGTTGAGGGTATCCACCTCCTCATAGCTCTCATATTCCGGCTTGTCTGCGGGGGCATCCTCCTTCAGCCGGGACTTGCTCACCAGCATACGGATGGGATAGCGGAGATAATCGGAGTATTTCTTCACCAGCTGACGGATCTCATATTCCTCCAAGAACCGGGAGTACTGATCGTCCTCAGTATCCGCCTTCAATTGCATAATCACATCGGTGCCGGCAGCAGCGCGCTCAGCTTCTTCGATGGTGTAGCCGTCGGCGCCGTCGGATACCCATTTCCACGCGGTGTCCTGACCGTACTTTTTGGAAATTACAGTGACCTTCTGGGCCACCATAAAGGCCGCATAGAAGCCAACGCCAAACTGGCCAATGATGTCGATATCTTCATTCTTCTCCATCTGCTGCTTAAAGCCCAAAGAGCCGGACTTGCAGATGGTGCCCAGATTCTCCTCCATCTCCTCTTTCGTCATACCGATGCCGTTATCGGACACGGTCAGTGTGCCGGCCTTTTGGTCACGGGTAATGGTAATGGCAAAATCCTCACGGTGAATGCCGACCTTATCGTCGGTCAGGGCGGTATAGGCCAGCTTGTCGATGGCGTCGCTGGCATTGGACAAAATCTCCCGCAGGAAGATCTCCTGATGGGTGTAAATGGAATTGATCATTAAGTCCAGCAGCCGCTGAGACTCCGCTTTAAATTTTTTCTTCGCCATAGTAATCGTCTCCTTCGATTTTAGCACTCTTTTGTGTTGAGTGCTAATATCATACCACACTTTCGGAAAAATGCAACCCCTTCGCAAAAAACTTTTCCGAATATTCACATTTGGAAGATTTCCCCTTGATTATTCCGCTATTTTCGCTATAATTATAATGAATATTTATGTGCCCAAGGAGATTTTTCTAATGATTACAGTAAGCAATTTAGGTATGCAGTTTGGCGGCCAGTGGCTGTTCCAGCACGTGGACCTGCAATTTCTGCCCGGCAACTGCTACGGCATTATCGGCGCCAACGGCGCAGGCAAGTCCACTTTCCTGCGACTGCTCACCGGCGAGTTGGATAACACCACCGGCAGCATTTCCATCGACCCGGACAAGCGGGTGTCCGTGCTGAAGCAGAATCAGAACGCCTACGACGAATACACCATTATGGACACCGTCATTATGGGCAACCAGCATCTGTACGATGTGATGAAGGAAAAGGACGCCATCTACGAAAAAGAAGACTTTTCCGATGAGGACGGCATTCGCGCCGCTGAGCTGGAGGGCGAATTTGCCGAGCTGGGCGGCTGGGAAGCAGAATCCGATGCCTCCCGCCTGCTGCAGGGTCTGGGCATTCCCACAGATCTGCACTACGATATGATGGGCGACACCGACCCCCGACTGAAAGTGAAGGTCCTGCTGGCGGCAGCCCTCTTCGGCAACCCCGACATCATCATGCTGGACGAGCCTACCAACAACTTAGACATCGAGGCCATCAACTGGCTGGAGGATTTCCTGCTGGACTTCCCCGGCATGGTCATCGCCGTGTCCCACGACCGCCACTTCCTGAACACCGTCTGCACCCACACCGTGGATATCGACTACGGCAAGATCAAGATGTATGTAGGTAACTACGATTTCTGGTACGAATCTTCCCAGATGGTGCAGGCCATGATCCGCAACAAGAACAAGAAGAATCAGGAGAAGATCGAAGAGCTGCAGCTGTTCATTCAGCGGTTCTCCGCCAACAAAAGTAAAGCCAAGCAGGCTACCGCCCGCCGGAAACTGCTGGACAAGCTGAGTGTTGAGGAGATGCCCTGCTCTACCCGCCGCTACCCCTTCGTGGGCTTTATGCCGGAGCGGGAGCTGGGTAAGGATGTGCTGACTGTCAAGGATGTATCCGTCACCGTGGACGGCGTGAAGCTGCTGGACAAGGTCTACTTCTCTGTAAACCGCACCGATAAGATCGCCTTCGTGGGTGAAAACGAGCTGGCCCAGACCGCCCTGTTCAAAGTACTGATGGGCGAGCTGGAGCCGGACGAGGGCTCTGTCAAGTGGGGCGTTTCCACCATCCGCAGCTACCTGCCCAAGGACAATACCGAGTATTTCGAGGGCAACAAGTCCGAGCTGGTGGACTGGCTGCGGCAGTACTCCGTCAAGAAAGACGATGTATACCTCCGTGGCTTCCTGGGCCGGATGCTCTTTAGCAACGAGGATGTGTTCAAGCAGGTCAATGTCCTCTCCGGCGGCGAAAAGGTCCGCTGCATGCTCAGCAAGATGATGCTCAGCGGTGCCAACGTCGTCCTTCTGGACCAGCCCACCAACCATCTGGATATGGAATCCATCCAGGCTGTCAACAAGGGTCTGGAAGCCTTTACCGGTGTTGTGCTGCTTGCATCCCATGACCACGAAATGCTGACATCGACCTGTAACCGCGTCATCGCCTTCCAGCCGGACGGCACCATCATCGACAAGTACGGCACCTACGACGATTACCTCGCCTGGATGGCCGAGCGGAAAGGAACCGTGTAATGGAAAAAATTCTTGATATCATCACCGCCAAGATGCAGCAGGCATT
>JAFVVI010000049.1 GCA_017502265.1 Oscillospiraceae bacterium | reverse complement strand
CAAGCAGGCTACCGGCGATATCGAGGTCGTGCCTACCGCCATCAAGGTGCTGGGCAAGTGTATCCACAACTCCCTGCCCTTGGAGATCAACAAGAGTAAGGATGCCGACGAAAATGTCCGCCTGAAATACCGTTATCTGGACCTGCGGAATCCTGCCGTCAAGAGTAACATCATCCTGCGCTGCCAGGTGGTGGCGGAGATCCGTAAGCTGATGACTGAGAAGAACGTCCTGGAGATCACCACCCCCATTCTGACCGCTTCTTCTCCCGAGGGCGCCCGGGACTATCTGGTGCCTGCCCGTAACCACCCCGGCAAGTTCTACGCCCTGCCCCAGGCGCCTCAGCAGTTCAAGCAGCTGCTGATGACCTCCGGCTTTGACCGCTATTTCCAGATCGCCCCCTGTTTCCGGGACGAGGATGCCCGTGCTGACCGCACCCCCGGCGAGTTCTACCAGCTGGATATGGAAATGGCCTTTGCCACCCAGAACGATGTGCTGACCACCCTGGAGGAGGTCCTGCGTCCTGTGTTCTGCAAGTTCGGCAAGTATGAGCGGGTGTCTCCCGCCCCCTTCCGTCACATTCCCTATAACGAGGCTATGGAGCGCTACGGCTCCGATAAGCCCGACCTGCGCATCGACCTGGAGGTCCAGGACATCACCGCTGAGGTACAGGGCTGCGAATTCGGACCGTTCCAGAATGCCACCGTCAAGGCTGTGGCCGTGGATAATTTTGCCGAGGGCCGCAAGTGGATTGACAAGCTTCTCAATGATGTGGAAGTCCAGACCGGCAATAAGGCCTGCTGGATCAAGGTGGACGAGAACGGCCAGCTTACCGGCGGCGTGTCCAAGTTCCTGACCGATTACACCGATGCGCTGACCGCTAAGCTGAACCTGAAGCCCGGCAGCTTTGTGTGTATGGCAGCGGGCAAGAAGCGGGATGCCCAGAAGACTGCCGGTGTCGTCCGCACCATGATGGGTAAGCGGATCCCCGGCCACTTCGACGAGGAGCAGTATGCTATGTGTTGGATCGTGGACTTCCCCATGTACGAGATGGGTGAGGAGTCCGGCCAGCTGGAATTCTGCCACAACCCCTTCTCTATGCCCCAGGGCGGTATGGATGCATTGCTTGCCGCTGAGGGTGATAATGAAAAGCTGTTGGCAATCAATGCCGATCAGTATGACCTGGTGGTCAATGGCTATGAATCCGCTTCCGGCGCGGTCCGTAACCACGATCCTGAGATCATGGTCAAGGCCTTCCAGATGGTGGGTCTGGGTGAAGAGGATGTGAAGGCCAAGTTCCCGGCTATGTACAACGCCTTCACCTATGGCGCGCCTCCCCACGCCGGCGCAGCCCCCGGCATTGACCGCATCGTGATGCTGCTGTGCGGCGAAGAGTCCATCCGTGAGGTCATTACCTTCCCCATGAACAAGAACGCCCAGGATGTGATGATGGACGCCCCCACCGCTGTTTCCCAGAAGCAGCTGGATGATGTGCATATCCTCATTAACGAATCCCATCTGCAATAATGCTACAAAACCCTGCCTTTTGGCAGGGTTTTGTTTTTAAAATGCGACTTGATGTGTATAAGTATATGGGATATAATAAAAGAAAAATTGGCAGGAGGCAGCTATGGGTAAATACAGTTTGGGAATTGATTTCGGCAGCTTGAGCGCCAGAGCCATCATCGTGGATGTGGCAAACGGCAAGCAGATGGCGTCCGCTTCTTCGCCGTATGCCCACGGGGTTTTGGAAGAAATGGACGGAAAACCCTTGGGCGCAGGCTGGGCCCTGCAGGACCCTGCCGACTATCAGCAAAGTATGATTGCGTGTGTAAAAGCGGCGGTGGCGGAAAGCGGCGTGCCGGCGGAGGATATTATCGGCATCGGCGTGGATTTTACCGCCTGCTCGGTGCTGCCTATCAAAAATGACGGTACACCCATTTCTCAGGTGGCGGGCTTTGAAACCAATCCCCACGCCTATGTGAAAATGTGGAAGCACCACGCCGCCCAGCCCTATGCTGACAGGATCAATGCCCTTGCAAAGGCGCGGAATGAGGCGTTTTTGCAGAAATACGATGCCATCTCCTCCGAGTGGCTGATACCGAAAATTATGCAGGTGATGGCAGAAGCGCCGGAGGTCTATAGCCAGATGGATAAATTCATTGAGGCGGGCGACTGGATCGTGATGCAGCTGACAGGCAAAGACAGCAGAAATTCCTGCGCCGCCGGCTACAAAGGGCAGTATGACCCGGCCACCGGCTATATGAATAAGGCCTTTTTGAAGGCTCTTGATCCCCGCTTGGAAAACATTGAAGAAGAAAAGCTGGGCAAAGTGGTGCCTTCGGGAACATGGGTAGGTGGCCTCAATGAAACCTATGCGGAACTTTTGGGTCTGAAAGCAGGGACCGGGGTGGCGGCGGCCACCATCGATGCCCACGCAGCAGTGCCTGCGGTTGGTATCGCTGCGCCGGCCCAAATGCTGATGATTATGGGCACCAGCACCTGCCATATGATGCTCCACAGCAAGGAAGTCTGCTTTAAGGGCCTGTGCGGCGTGGTAAAGGACGGCATTATCCCCGGATTTTACGGCTATGAGGCCGGCCAGTGCGCCGTGGGCGATATCTTCCAATGGGTTATCGATGAGATCGTGCCGAAAAAGTATTTCGATCAGGCGCAGCAGGCGGGCATGGATATTTTTGCCTATATGAGCCGTCTGGCAGCAGAGTGCGAGGACGAAAATCTTGTAGCGCTGGATTGGTGGAACGGTTGCCGCTCGCCGCTGATGGACGGAAATTTAAAGGGCGCGATCAGCGGGTTGACCCTGAAGACCACAGCAGTGGATATTTTCAAAGCCACGGTAGAAGCCACGGCTTTCGGCACAAGGCGGATCATTGAAGCCTTTGAGAGCAGCGGTGTTGCGGTGGATCGGCTATATGCCTGCGGCGGAATTGCCACCAAGAACAGTTATATGATGCAGGTCTATGCGGATATTACCGGCAAGGCCATCAGCGTTGCGGCCAGCGGGGAGGCGGTGGCCCACGGCAGCGCGGTGTTCGGCGCATTGGCCGCCGGTAAGGCAAAGGGCGGCTATGACGATGTGGCCGAGGCCATCGGCAAGATGTCCTGCGGCTACAGCGGCCAGTACCTGCCCAACGCTGAAAAACAGGCAGTCTATGCAGAGAAATATGTAAAATACCTGGCTATGAGCGACCATTTCAGCAAATAAAATACCCCCCGACAGGTATCTTCTGCGGGAGGTGGTGATGTGTTTTTTGCCTGCCGGCGGCGGTACTTTCTTATGCCGATAAGAAAGTACCCAAAGAACCGGCTTAATGGGGGAGCGATGGGAGCGCCGCCAGTGGCGGATACAGCGACCTGAGCGAGTGGCCGCGGTCGGCAGATGACGCAGCCGCTCCGTCGGCAAGAAATATGCCGGGCACCGCAACAGGGAGCCAACCGCGCCCCCTTAAGAATCCCCCGCCGCATCACTGTTTCTGCTCAATAGTAAGAAAATTTTTATTCAGCTCCCATCGCTCCCCCTTTGGAAACCCCGTGGTAGTGCCCCCCGGGAGGGAAAGTATAAGCGGGCCAAAGATTAGGACGCGTTGCAATTTTGCAACGCGTCCTTTTTGCTTATTTCCGTTTGCGCTTGGGCAGACACAGGAACACGCCTGCCGCGGCAAGGCCCGCAAGGGTGAGGACCACAGGCAGGGCAGAGCCGCTGCTTTGTACCTCTTCTTCTTCGGCGGTCTTACCCACACGGATGCCGAGGAACAGATTTTCCACATACCGGGTGATGTCCTCCGGCAGGAAGCCGTAGCTTTGACCACGCTCCAGAATCTCTTCCGGGGGATAGATTACTTCGCTTTCAGCCAGATATTCTTCCATATGCTCGGTAGCGCCCTCAATGGGAGAGCCGTAGCAGATATAGTCCATATTGGCGCCGGAGATCTCCGGGTCGCACATAAAGTTAATGAACTTCTCAGCTGCTTCCTTTTCCTGGGCGCAGGAGGGGATACACATGGCGTCGATGAACAGGTTAAAGGTCTCGTTTTCCGGCAGATAGAAGCGGAGATTCTCGTTGTTCTCCATCATCATCATCGCATCGCCCGCGTAGTAGGGGGCGATCCACGCATTTTCCTCTTCCATCTTGGCGTAGACCTGGTCCATCACATACTGCTGCACCAGGGGCCGCTGCTTGGCAAGGGCCTGGGCGCAGGCCTGGAGCTCTGCTTTGTCGGTGGTGTTTACATCGTAGCCCAGCATGTATTGGGCAATACCAAAGGCATCTCTGGAGTTATCGAACATCAGAATCTGGCCTTTGTACTTCTCGTTCCAAAGCAGATCCCAGCCGGTGACATCGGCTTCGTCCACATACTTTGCGTTGTAGATGATGCCCACCGTACCCCAGGTGTAGGGAACGGAGTATTTGTTCTCCGGGTCGTAGGCCTGGTCCTTGTAGGTGTCGATGACATTCTGATAGTTGGGAATATTGTCGAAGTTTAGGGGTAGGAGCATATCCTCCGAGATCATCCGGGCAATCATATAGTCCGAGGGGATGATCACATCCACCACAAGACCGCCGGTGGAGAGCTTAGAGTAAAGCTCCTCATTGGAGGCGTATTCCGCGTAGTTCACATCGATGTTGGGATAAGCCTCTTCAAAGGCGGCGATAATGTCCAAGGTATCGTCAGAGCCGTCAGCAATATTCTGACCCCAGTTCATCACATTCAGGGTGATTTTATCCTGCCGGGTGGTGGCGATCAGGGCAAAGCTGCCAATGAGCAGCACGGCCACACAGGCAATTGCGGCTACCCGCTGGAAGGTGCGCATACCGCGGCTGGGGGGCTTGGCCTGCTTTTGGGTGCGGCGCTTGTCGCCCCGCAGCTGCAGCAGGTTCATTGCCACCATCAGCACGAAGATCAGCAAAAACAGCAGGGTGAACATTGCGTAGATCTTAGGGTGAATGGGCTTTTTGGTGAAGGAGTAGATCTTCACCGGCAATGTGACAAATTCCGTTCCCGTGACAAAGTAGCTGATAACGAAATCGTCCAAAGACATAGTAAATGCCATAATGGCGCCGGAGATGACGCCGGGCATGATCTCGTGAATGGTCACCTTGAAGAAGGAACGCAGGGGGGTGCAGCCTAAGTCCATGGCTGCATCCTGCAGAGCCGGGTCCATCTGCTGCAATTTCGGCATCACATTCAGAATCACATAGGGCAGATTGAAGGTGATGTGGGCGATCAGCAGGGTCCAGAAATTCAGACTCTGCTTTTGGCCCAGCATACCGCTGCCGATGAACACGAACAGCAGGGAAAGGGAAATACCCGTGACGATATCCGGGTTTGTCATAGGGATATTGGTCAGGGTCATAACCGCCTTGCGCATCTTGGGCTTCAGACTATGGATACCCACAGCTGCGAAGGTGCCAAAGGCGGTGGCGGTGGCGGTGGACAAAATGGCGATCAGCAGGGAGTTGCCCAGCAATCCCAAAAGGTCCTTATCCCGGAAAAGCTCTTTGTACTGATTGAAGGTAAAGCCCTCAAACAACGCCAAATTCTTGCCGGTGTTGAAAGAGCCTAAGATCAGCACCGCCATGGGGATATACAGGAAAATGAAGATCAGTATAGTGAAAATGCGGTTTGTCCGTTTCATACCACCACACCGCCTTCCTCATCAGAACCAAAGCGGTTCATAATGCCGGTGCAGATAAACACCAAAAGCATCAGCACCAGGCTCAGCGCAGCGCCTAAATTGGGGTTGCCGGCGGATTTGAACTGCCGCTCGATCACATCACCGATGAGCATAGTATCGGTGCCGCCCAGCTTCTGGGAGATATAGAAGGTAGAGACCGCCGGCACGAATACCATGGTAATACCGGAGAGGATTCCAGGCATGGAAAGGGGCAGGACCACCTTGGAAAACACCTGCACCGGGGTGCAGCCCAGATCCTCAGCAGCCTCAATGAGCCGGTTGTCGATCTTTACAATGATGGCGTACAGGGGCAGGACCATATAGGGCAGGTAGTTGTAAACCATACCCAAAATCACCGCGCCCGGTGTGCCAATGAGCTCCAGAGAGGGGATGCCCAGCAGATTCAAAAACTGATTGATAATGCCGTTGGACTCCAGCAGGCCTACCCAGGCAAGGGTGCGCAGCAGAAAGCTCATACACATAGGCAGCATCACCAGCATATAGAGGATCTTCTGGGTCACAGGGGGCCGGTGGGCGATATAGTAAGCCACCGGATAGCCAAGCACCAGGCAGATCAGCGCGGACACCAGAGAGTACCACACAGAGCTGCCCAAGGTGGGCAGAAACAGGCTCAGATCCCGGAGATTGCCCCAGGTGAATACGCCGGTGGAGGGGTCGGTGAGGGCATAGTAGCCCACCACCCCCAGGGGGATCAGGGTAAACACCAGCATCCACAGGACATAAGGTCCGGAAAGGAGCAGGGATTTATTCTTCTTCATCGGCGGCATCCTCCGTCAGCTCGTCGTACTCGGCAGAGTAGGAGCTGTAGTCACCAAACATGCCGGAGTATTCGCTCTTACGCATAACATGAATATCCTCCGGGTTCAGCCGAATGCCCACAGTTGCGCCCTCGGGCTGATGATCCGTGGTCTGGATCAGCCACTTGAAGCCCTTGAAATCCACGATAATATCGTAGTTCAGGCCCTTGAAGGTCACACTGGTTACGGTGCCGGTCAGATGGCCCTCCTCCGGGGGGACAAAATCGATGTCCTCCGGACGGATGACCACATCCACCGGTTCATTGGGGGCGAAACCTGCGTCCAGACACTTAAAGGTCCGGCCAAAGAACTTGACCTTATAGTCTTCCAGCATTACGCCGTCCAAAATATTACTTTCGCCGATAAAGTCTGCCACGAAGGCATTCTTCGGCTCGTTATAGATATCCTCAGGCTTGCCGATCTGCTGAATGCGGCCCTTATCCATAACCACCACGGTGTCGGACATAGAAAGCGCCTCTTCCTGGTCGTGGGTCACATAGATAAAGGTGATGCCCATAGCCTGCTGGATGCGCTTGAGCTCGTTCTGCATATCCTTGCGCAGGCGCAGGTCAAGAGCCGCCAGCGGCTCGTCCAGAAGCAGCACCTTGGGCCGGTTGACCAGCGCCCGGGCGATGGCTACCCGCTGCTGCTGACCGCCGGAAAGGCTGTCGATGCGGCGGTGCTCAAAGCCCTGCAGGCCCACCACTTCCAAAATCTCGCTGACCCGCTGGGCGATCTCGGCCTTGGGCAGCTTTGCCACATTCAGGCCGAAGGCGATATTGCCGAAAACATCCAGATGGGGAAACAATGCATACCGCTGGAACACGGTGTTGATCTGCCGCTGGTAGGGCGGTACATCATTGATGCATTTGCCGTCAAAAAGCACCCTGCCGGATGTTGGGGTCAAAAAACCGCCAATAATTCGCAGAGTGGTAGTCTTGCCGCAGCCGGAGGGGCCAAGCAGCGTGAGGAATTCGTGATCGTTAAAATAGAGATTGATACCATCAAGTATCCGCTCCCCGTCGAACTCCATGGTCAGGTCCTGGAGTCTGATGAGTTCTTTGGACATTATCCTCCCCCTCTTCTTTCTTAGCAGCTGTCGTAAAATTGTCTGCGGTTACTGACGGATCTTTTGCCCCAACTGTGCGGTTTAGAATCTTGAAATACACAAAGTATTCCGGCGCTTCCAAACCTTCATTTGGGCCAAAATCCCTCGCCATTAACGCTTGCCAATTTTGCTCCATCTGCTTGTTATTTTTTATTATACTTTAATAGTATAGATATAACCGAAAAAATGACATTTGTCAACAGTGTTTTCGCACTGCGGGGCTATGGGACAAAAAACTTTGTAAAAAGTGGTTTAAGTTTCCAAAAACGGGTAATACTGGACTACGGAGGTGCTTGAAAATGAGCAAGAAAAAATTCTCTGGCAGCATCAGCGGAAAGGGCTACTACATAGCCCTTGGGTTATGTGCTGCCGCCATCGGAATCTCCGGATTCCTCTACTACAGAAATGCCGAGAAAACGCCCCCTGTTTCCAGCGGAAACGAAGAGACATTGGGCAATCATCAGGCGGTTATCGCCACGGGTCCCGACGGCTCTGTGATCCCCGATTCCGGGGAAACTCCCAAGATCAGCCTGCAGACGGTATCCCCCCTGCAGGGCCAGACAGTTGCAGTGTATGCCATGGACAGCCTGACCTATAACCAGACCACCCGGGACTGGCGCGTCCACAACGGCGTGGATATTGCTGCCGAAGCCGGCAGTGAGGTCTGCGCTGCGGCTGCCGGGGAGGTGTATTCCGTCTATGAGGACGAGGCCATGGGTATGACCGTGGTGCTCCGTCACGAGGGCGGCTATACCACACGCTATGCAAGTCTTGACAAGACGGTGTCTGTCAAGCCCGGTGACGCGGTGACTATGGGACAGACCATCGGCACGGTGGGCAATACCGCGCTGATGGAAAGCGCCATCGGCGACCACCTGCATTTTGCCGTTACCTGTGACGGCGAGCCGGTGAATCCGGATACCTTCCTTGCACAGGAATAATACGCTTTTTCATTTTTCCTCTTTGGAACGGGCCACTGCAATCGCGGTGGCCTGCTTTTTTTGTTGCCAATGGGATAAAAATGCGGTATGATTAAGAAAAACACACAGGGGTAGTAACTATGATCTACACAGTGACATTGAATCCTGCCATTGACAAGACCGCCTATATTCCCGGTTTTTGCGCCGGTGGTGTCAACCGTGTCCAATCCCTCCGGGAGGATGCCGGCGGCAAGGGCATCAATGTGTCCAAATGCCTGAAGGCTTTGGGGACACAGTCCGTGGCGGTGGTGATTCTGGCAGGGGAGACAGGAAAACAACTGGAGGCTCTGCTGAAGCAGGAGGGCTTGGCGCTCCTGCCGGTGCAGACCTGCGGCCAGACCCGGACCAACTTGAAGATCGTGGACACAGAGGCCGGTAAGAATACGGATATTAACGAGCCGGGTCCCGGGGTGGACGAAAAGGTTTTGCAGACCCTCTTGGACAGCCTTTGCAATAAGATCGTGCCGGGGGATATTGTAGTATTGTCCGGCAGTCTGCCCACTGGCGCGGCCAAGGATACCTACCGCCGGTGGACGGAAACGCTTCATACTATGGGAGCAAAGGTGATTTTGGACGCGGACGGAGAAGCGATGGTCGAGGGTATCAAGGCTTCGCCGGATATGATTAAGCCCAATGAAACAGAGCTTGCCCGGCTGTTAGGCAGACCCCTCAAAACGGAAGAACAGTACCTTGCCGCAGGCAAAGAGTTGCTGGAAACGGGTATTGTCAATGTAGTCATCTCTCTGGGCGATGACGGCGGATTGTTCCTTTGGGAAGATGAAGCTTACCGGGCCGCTGGCCTGTCCGTTCCTGTGCAAAGCACCGTAGGGGCAGGGGATTCTGTGGTGGCGGCCATGGCCTACGGTATGGAAAAGGACCTGCCCCGGCAGGAGAGAATCGCCCTTGCTATGGCAATGGGCGCGGCATCTGTAATGCAGACCGGCTCCCAAGCCCCGGACCGAGACAGGGTTATGACCCTCTCCCGGCAGGTAAAAATTGAAAAATGCCAATAACAAAGAAACCCCGCCCAGGGGTTTCTTTGCGTATTTGGGCGATAGTCAAAGAAAAAATAGTCCTATTTGTAAGATTTCCCCTTTGTTTTTCGTCTGTATGGATGAAAGGCTTTTCAATGTTGCACAGGAGGTAATGGTATGGATGATACAAAGATCGTAGAACTGTTTTGGCAGCGGGATCAATCGGCAATTGCGCAATCAGATCAAAAGTACGGCAGGTACTGCTATGCCATTGCCTATGGAATTTTGGATAACCGGGAGGACAGCGAGGAGTGCGTCAGCGATACCTGGCATAAGGCCTGGAATGCCATTCCCCCGGAGCGCCCCAAGCGCTTACAGGCCTTTTTGGGCCGCATCACCCGGAATTTGGCCCTGGACCGCTACGGCTACTACACCGCCCAAAAGCGCAATGCCCATTTGGAAACGGCTATGGACGAGTACTGGCAGTGTGTTCCAAACGGGGAAATGCCCTTAGACGACGAGGTTGCGCTGAAAGAAGTCATCAACGGCTTCTTGGCAAGTCTTGACAAACGCTCCCGGGTGATCTTCCTGCGGCGATACTATTATGTATGCCCGGTGAAGGAGATCGCGGGCGCTATGGGGCTGACGGAGAGCTATGTCAGCGTGAGCCTGCACAGAACGAGAAACAAATTCAAGGAATATCTTCAGAAGGAGGGGATTTGCGTATGAAGAAAAAGTGGTTTCGCGCCTTATCTTTGGCGGACGATGCATATTTAACGGAAGCAGAGCCTGGGCGGGATAATGCCCGGAGGAGAAATAACCGGAGGGTCATCTCTATTTTGGCCAGCGCAGCCTGTCTTGCCCTGACTGTAACCAGCCTGTGGCTGTTTTTGCCCTATGATAAAACACCTCCCAGCGTAGAGCACCATCAAAACAATGATTACTATGCGGTTATCGAGAAATTGAATGCTCTGAAAAAGGTGGAGTCTGAATACAATAATAATTTCGAGATGATTATGGACGACGTGGAGGATATGTTCCTTGCCGGCTCTAAGGGCGATGCAATGAACAGCGCGCCTGAGTCGGCAGCGCCGGAGGAAGATCGCGGCAGCACCTATGAGGAAGTTACCGACAATCAGGTAGAGGGTATCCTTGAAGCCGACCGCATTAAGCGCAGTAGCACCCATATCTACTATTTGGATGGTAACACCCTGCGGATTTTTACAATTGCCGGCCTGGAATCTGAGGAAGTGGGCAGAATCACGCCGTGCGGTATGAACAACTATTCGTCTTCCTACCAGTGGGCATTCTACCTGTCGGCTGATTGCAAGACCGCAACGGTGTTGACCCAGTATCTAAACGAAACGAAGCAAAAATGTGTGGGTATTGTTTCTGTGGATGTGAGTGACCCCGCCAAGCCGGTGGAGAAGAACCGGGTGGAGCTTACCGGCAATTACCTGTCCTCCCGGGTCACCGACGGCAAGATTTTGCTGATGACCGAGTTCGTAATGAACAAGAATGATATGGACTTTGAAAAGGAAGAGACCTTCCTGCCCCAGATCAACGGCCAGAGCATTCCGGCTGACTGTATTATCCTGCCGGAGGAGGTCAATACCACCCGTTATACCGTGGTAATGAAGCTGGATGAAAGCACCCTGGAAATTGAGGGTCAGTCTGCGCTCCTGTCTTACTCCAAGGATGTATATGTATCCCACGATAACATTTTCCTGACCCATGTGTATGCGGATACCTATGATGAGGGGGAGCATGTGGTTCGCAACTCCATGACGGAAATTACCGCTTTGTCCTACAAGGATTCCCTTGAAAAGAAGGGTACTGCGGTGGTCCGGGGATATGTGAAGGACCAGTGGAGTATGGACGAATACGAGGGGATTCTCCGTGTGGTTACCACTACCAATGCCACCAGGGCATTGAAAAAGTATGCCCATAGCTATATTTCTGCGGAGATTCTGATTACCGCTACCGGCGATTCCAATGCAAGCCTGTTTTGCATTGACTTGAAGGACTTTAAGGTTGTGGCAAGTGTTGAGGACTTCGCACCTCCCAGAGAAGAGGTGCGCTCCGTGCGGTTCGACAAGACTACCGCCTATGTGTGTACCGCGATCGAAGTATCCGACCCGGTTTACTTCTTTGATCTGTCCGACCTGAACAATATCACCTGGAAGGACACCGGAACCATTGAAGGGTTCTCCACCTCTCTGGTAGACTTTGGCGACAGCTACCTGCTGGGTATCGGTCGGGAAGACTGGTCTACCTTTAAGGTGGAAATCTATGAGGAAACAGAAAAGGGTGTGGAGGGCTTCTGCAAGTACACCCTGAAGAATGTGAACTATTCCCAGGACTATAAGTCCTACTATATCGACCGGGAGAACCGGCTGATAGGCCTGGGTCTGACTACCCACAGCGGTCGCTCCTGCTATGTGGTGCTGCACTTTGACGGCTATGACCTGCTGGAAGTGGCCAATGTGGAGCTGGCCGGCAACGACAGCTATAAGCGGGGCGTGTATATCGACGGCTTTATGTATATGTTCGGCCGCGAGGATTTCAAGGTAGAAAAAGTATTCTGACACAAAAACAAGCACCCCAACGGGGTGCTTGTTTTATTTCAATACATTTCGATAGCCTTTACCGTATTGCACGCACCGGGAGACCCGGCTCAGGGTGGCAGAGGAGATATCTGTTTCGGCGATGACTTGGTTGTAGGTCTTGCCCTCCAAAAGCAGCTTTGCGGCATAGATCCGCTCGGCCATTTTTTCGATCTCCTTGTGGGTGCAAAGATCCTCAAAAAGCATCCGGCAGTCCTCGGCGGAGTCAAGATCAGCTATGATCTGGTAAAGCTGGGCGATCTTTTCCTGTTTTCCCATGGGCGTATCCTCAGAAAGCTTCCTGGAAACCGTGGAGGAAGGCCCGGGTTTTCTCGCTCTTGGGATGCTCGAAGATCTCCTCCGGTGTGCCGATCTCCTCGATCACACCGTCGGCCATATAGATGACTACATCGGCCACGCTCTTGGCAAAGTCCATCTCGTGGGTGACCACGATCATAGTTCTGTCTTCACCCTTCAAGCCCTTAATAACCCGCAGCACCTCACCGGTCAGTTCCGGGTCAAGTGCAGAGGTAGGCTCGTCAAAACACAGCACTTCCGGATGCATCGCCCACGCGCGGGCGATTGCCACCCGCTGCTGCTGACCGCCGGAAAGCTCGCAGGGATAGGCGTTGATCTTGTTGGAAAGGCCCATCTGCTCCAGAAGGCGTTTGCCCAGGGCGTCCAGCTCCTCGGGAGTGCCTTTTTGCAGCAGGGTAGGGGCCAATGTGACATTTTTCAGCACATTGTACTGGGGGAACAGATTGAAATTCTGGAACACCAGGCCGAAATGCAGCCGGTTTTCCCGGATCTGATCGTCGGTGTACTTGGTGCCGGCGGCAAACAGCTGCTTGCCGTCTACGATAATTTCACCCTCGTCGGGAGTCTCCAAAAAGTTTAGACACCGCAGCAGGGTGGTCTTACCGCTGCCGGAAGAGCCGATAATAGCCAAAACCTGACCCTTTTCCAGAGAAAAGCTGACGCCCTTGAGGACCTGGACCTTGCCGAAGTCCTTTTTGATGTTTTTCACTTCTAACAATGCCATAGCTTAACCTCTGTAATAGTTCAGTTTCTTTTCAATGCGGCCAAAGAGCAGGGTGAGGACGCCGTTAAACAGCAGATAGAACGCGCCGGTATAGAACAGCGGCCACAGAAGACCTTTCTTAATGAAGGACTCGCCGGCCCAGATGATCTCATAAACACTGATGATGCGGGCCAGGGAGGTATCCTTCACCAGGGTAATGACCTCGTTGCTCATAGGGGCCATAATACGCTTGACCACCTGGGGCAGAACGATCCGGAAGAAGATCTGTCCCTTGGTCAGACCCAGCACCTGTCCGGCCTCGTACTGGCCTTTGGAAATGCTCTCGATACCGCCCCGGTAGATCTCGGAGAAGTAGCAGGCATAGTTGATGGAAAAAGCGATGATGGTGGCGGTGAAGCGGGGCATCGCCGGCAGGTCAAACAATAGACCCGGTCCATAAAAAATAATGATAAGCTGGAGCATCAGCGGCGTACCGCGGATCACCCACACAAAGCATTTGACCAATGCCTTCAGCGGGGTGAATTTGCTCATAGAGCCAAAACTGACGATCAGACCCAGCGGCAACGCGCAGACCAAGGTCAGTAAAAAAACTTTCAGTGTTTCCCAGAAACCGTCCAGCAGTTCCATTGTTACGGGTATGAACATAGCGCACATCCTTGTAAACATAATGAAACCTCCTCTTTGTAAAGAGGAGGTCTGCAGGGGCGGTTTGCCGCCCCTTGCAGGTTATTTGTAATTAGTCAGCCAGAGTCAGGTTGTACTTCTTAGCCAGGTTGGGCAGAGTGCCGTCTGCAACCAGCTTATCCATAAATGCGTTGAACTTAGCGGTCAGGTCGGAATCCTTGCGGAAGGAAACGCCGTACTTTTCCTCGGTCAGGCTGATGCCTGCGGCCAGTTCGGCATAGTCGGTGCCTTCGCCGGTCATAGCCTTAGCCATAGTGATGTCGATAACGCAAGCGTCAGAAGCGCCGGACTTGACTTCCAGCAGAGCAGCGGCCTGGTCCTGCACCTTGATGATGTTGGTGATCTCGGCGGCCTCAGCAGCGTCCTGACCGGCAGAGCCATTCTCAACAGCAACCTTCAGATCCTTCAGATCAGCAGCAGCCTTGATGGAGTCGATCTTGTCAGCCTTGGCAACGACCACCTGTGCGTTCAGAACGTAGGGATCGGAAACGCTGGAGTTCAGCTTAGCCTCGTCGGTGATGGTCATACCGTTCCAGACAGCGTCAATGTTCTTGGTTTCCAGTTCCACGAACTTCTTGCCCCAGTCAGCGATGACGAAGAACTCGATCTCAACGCCCAGTTCCTTAGCGAACAGTCTTGCAAACTCAGCGTCAAAGCCGGTCCACTCGCCGTTTTCGTCCTTGTAGTCCATGGGAGCGTAGTCGGTGATACCAACAACGATCTTGCCGGCCTTCTTAATTGCGTCCATATCGGAAGCTTCCTTCTTGCCGCAGCCTACGAAGCAGGCGGCGATCATCACAAGCGCCAGGAACAATGCAATGTACTTTTTCATAATAACATTTCCTTTCATATTGGGAGGGGGTTCCTCCGGGTTTTGGTTGATGGCTGTATTATACTTTAGTTCGGTAAAGTTGTAAAGTGCTTTTTTGCATTTTCTTGGAACTTTGGCACAATGCACAAACCGCAGGGGTGATTTACTGCTTTAGTTTGGTAAAGCGACAACGAGAACAACAAAAATAAGGGACGCACCTTGCGATGCGTCCCTTAAATATTTATTTTGCGTATTCCACAGCCTTGGTTTCCCGGATCACATTGATCTTGATCTGACCGGGGTACTCCAGCTCGGCTTCGATCTGCTTGGCAATATCCCGGGCCAGCAGGATCATATTGTCCTCGGTGACCTCCTCGGGCTTGACCATAATGCGGACCTCGCGGCCGGCCTGGATGGCAAATGCCTTTTCAACGCCGGGGTAGGAGCCGGTGAGCTCTTCCAGCTTCTGCAGACGGCGAATGTAGTTTTCCACATTCTCGCGGCGGGCGCCGGGTCTTGCGGCGGAAACCGCATCGGCGGCCTGGACCAGCACAGCGATGACCGTCTTGGGCTCTACATCACCGTGATGCGCCTCAATGGCGTTGACCACAACGGGGTTCTCTTTGTACTTCCGGGCAAGATCTGCGCCCAGCTGCACATGGCTGCCTTCCACCTCGTGGTCGATGGACTTGCCCAGATCGTGCAGCAGACCTGCCCGCTTGGCCAGTGTCACATCGATGCCCAGCTCGGAGGCCATCAGACCTGCAATATGGGCCACCTCGATGGAGTGGTTCAGAACATTCTGGCCGTAGGAAGTACGGTACTTCTGGCGGCCCAGGATCTTAATAAGCTCGGGATTCAGACCGTGGACACCGGTCTCGTAGCAGGCGCGCTCGCCCTCTTCGCGAATGGTGCGGTCCACATCCTTCTTGGCCTTTTCCACGCAGTCCTCGATACGGGTGGGGTGGATGCGGCCGTCGGCAATCAGCTTTTCCAGGGCAAGTCTTGCAATCTCCCGGCGGACCGGGTCAAAGCTGCTGACGGTAATGGCTTCGGGGGTATCATCGATGATCAGGTCCACACCGGTGATGGTCTCCAGCGTGCGGATATTCCGGCCTTCGCGGCCGATGATCCGACCCTTCATTTCATCGTTGGGCAGGGGAACAACGGATACCGTTGCCTCTGCGGCATGGTCTGCAGCGCAGCGCTGAATGGCGATGGACAGGATCTCTCTGGCCTTCTCGTCGGCCTCGTCCTTCAGTTCCTGCTCGATCTCTTTGATCTTCATAGCAGTGTCGTGACGGATATCCTCTTCCACGGTCTTCAACAGATACTGCTTGGCCTGCTCCTGGGTCAGCCCGGAGAGCTTTTCCAGGGTGGCAAGGTGAGCCTTTTTCACGGCCTCGGTTTCTTCCTTGACCTTGGCAACCTCTTCCAGACGGCGGGCCATTTCTTCTTCTTTCTTCTCGAAGTTTTCGGCCTTCTTGTCCAGGGTTTCTTCCTTCTGCTGCAGACGGCGCTCCTGCTTGGTCAGCTCAGCACGCCGCTCTTTGACTTCTTTTTCGTACTCTGTGCGAGATTTATGGATCTCATCCTTGGCTTCCAGAAGCATTTCCTTCCTGCGGCTCTCACCGCTGCGGATCGCTTCGTTGATCAGACGGGTGGCTTCTGCCTCGGCAGAACCGATTTCCCGCTCGCTGACACGCTTACGGTAGGCAACGCCTACTGCAAAACCAATCACAGCCATAACAACCGCTGCGACGATCAATGCGATTTCCAAAGGTCCCATAATCATTAAGCACCTCCTTTGTAGAATAGGCATCGCCAAAGGAGTGGACGCATGGGCCCCATGATGTTCAATTGAAAAAATGAATGTACCGGTAAACCGATAAAAACGAATCAAAAAAACGCACGAGGCGCAAAACGCAACTCCGGCAAATGCCGAGGTTATTATGAAACGCGGGATCAAACTGCCCCCAGCGTACATTATACCAAATCTATTGTACTTGCCTTGCGTGGGAATGTCAAGGATAAATCCGGGAAACTGGGAAGAAATTATGAAAGCAAGCGTGAGATTTCGGGAGGATATCCGTTGACAAGGATTTTTCTCCGTGGTAAAATAACTCCAATGCGGGTATGGTGGAATTGGCAGACACGTTGGATTTAGGTTCCAATGGGCAACCGTGCAGGTTCAAGTCCTGTTACCCGTACCAAGCGACAAAAGGGAGGCAATAGCCTCCCTTTTGTCGTGTTAAATCATCCCAGCATAACATCCAGCAGCATCATAACTGCAAAGCCAAGAACAATGCCCATTGTGGCAAGATAAGGCTGTGACTGTTGATTTCTCTGGCATTCCGGAATTAACTCGTGCACCGCCACTAAGATCATTGCTCCGGCAGCAAAGGATAGGGCGTAGGGCAAAATGGTTTCCACATAGACCACCAGCAGCGCGCCCAGAACGCCGGCAATGGGTTCTACCATGCCTGAGGCCTGGCCGAACAGAAAACTCTTTCTCCGGGAATACCCCTCTCTTCTCAGAGGAACGGAAACCGCCGCGCCCTCTGGAAAATTCTGCAAACCAATACCCACTGCCACTGAGATTGCCCCCATTAGATCTTCCGGCCCATAACTGCCGCCCTGTAATGCGCCGAATGCAACACCCACCGCCAGGCCCTCCGGTATGTTGTGAAGGGTGATGGAGAGAATCAGCATAATAATGCGGTGCAGACGTTCATTTGTTTTTCCTTCTGTGCTGTCTGTTTTTCTTCGTGCGAGGGAAACGACTTTATCGGATGCCCACATAAACAGGGCTCCGCACAAAAAGCCCGCTGTCGCTACAAAATACGCAGGCAGATTGGAAGAGACTGCTGCACGCTCGATTGCCGGCTGAAGCAGAGACCAGAAGCTGGCTGCGATCATGACACCGGAAGCGAAACCAAGCATAATATTCAAGCTTTTGGGGTTGGGGGATGTAAAAAATACGACCATAGCCGCACCCAAAGCTGTTACAAACCAAGTCCCCAGTGTGGCGATAAGCGCCATTACGACAAAGTGATTCATAATACACCTCCTAATCCCATTATATTTTTAGTGGTCTTTGAGGTGCAAAAATAGAAGAAAGTTTGGGTATGGCATTGCCCGCTCCGGCAAAACGCATGATTAATGTAAAAAAATAAACGGACGGGTATCCGTCCGTTATCTGTTGATTTCCGGTTTGTCTGTCCGGCAGAGGATATAATCGATGCTTACATTATAAAACTCCGCCAGACGCAAAAGGGTCTCGGTAGGGGGGATCCGCTCGCCGTTTTCGAATTTGGAAAGGAGCGCCTGCTCGATGCCGGTGTGCATCTGTAGGGAAATTTGTGTATAACCTCTGCTTTTGCGTAATTCCTTTAGCCTGTTGCGCATAACATCACCCAATGACATTATGTCATATTTTTGCTTGACAAATATGACGAACTGTCATATTATTTGACCGGAAGACTCCGAGGGATCTCATGGGCACTCGGCAGTCTGGAAATCACGGGAGATTCCTCGACGCGCTGCGGGCGATTCGTGAATCGCCCCTACATGGAATGCTGAGATTTGTGCAATGTACCCAAAAAGATATGCAGGAAGGGCTGCGAAAAAATGAAAGCGAAAAAATATGAATAAATATTTGACATATCGCGTTCCTGTGCTATAATGTTAGTATTCATTAACCCTTGGAAATACTTATGTTTTCGGCCTTAACCCGCTTTTCGCGCAGGGGATCGCCCCGGCTATGGCGGATTTAGATACAGCTTGTTGATTTCAAAAAAATGAAGAGGAGGAATTTTGTTTATGAACAAGCGCAATATGAAGAGAGGCTTTACGATTACGGAACTGGTCATCGTGATCGTTGTAATTGCAATTCTCGCAGCCGTACTTATCCCCACATTCGCAAGCCTGATCAAGAAGGCTAACCAGTCCGCTGACATTCAGGCAGCCCGCCAGATGGACATCGCGCTGCAGGCTGAATCTGCCACAGAAAAGCCCACCACACTTAAGGAAGTTGTTGAGATCCTGTCCGAGGCTGGCTTTGACGCAGAGGGTTCTCTGAAGCCCATCACCAAGGACCACAAGTTCTACTGGTACAAGAGTTTCAATATGATTGTTCTTGCTAACGAGGAAGATGTAGCGGCTCCTGTTGTTGTTTACCCCACCAAGAACGAAGAACTGGCCAATGCATTTGTGACCGACCTGGCTAAGACCGGTGACGAGCAGGTTCTGTTCGATCTGGAGCTGGGCTTCTACCAGTATGTTGAAATCGAGGTCGAAAAGCCTGAAAATGCTCTTAATGCGCTGAGCAAGGGCCAGAGCATTACCTTGACCGAGGATATTACTGTTGCAAAGGCACCCGAGATTCCTGCTGGCGCAAATACCACCTTGGATTTGGGTGGCAAGACTTTCTCCACCACTCAGAACGAGAGCACTGGTCGTAGCGACTATTTGAATGTTCGTGGCACCCTGACTCTCGAGAACGGTACTTTTAATGGCCGTGGTATTCAGGTTTGGGAAGGCGGCAAGCTGATTATCGGCAAAAACGCCAATATTTCCGTCAACTGTGTAGATGCCAATGGCGGTGCTGCAATTTGGGTTTACAGTGGTGGTGAGGTTGTTATTGACGGCGGTACCTTTAAGGCTACCGGCGGTGATAAAGCTGCCGATGAAGCAGGTATTGTCCTTGAACCCGGCGTTATCAACAACTCCGGTAAGGTAACCATCAATGGTGGTACCTTTGCTGCTGATAAATCCGGCTGCTATGCTATTAACAATGCTGGTGAAATGATTGTTAATGGTGGCGATTTCTCTGCTTATCGTGGCGTGTTTGCTTGTACCAAGGGTACAATTACTGTCAATAATGGTAAGTTTGCAGTTACCCATAATGTCGGCGGTTGGGCTGCATTTACTAGTGGCTCCGGTAAGATCATCATCAACGGCGGTCAGTTCACCTCTCAGGGTGGCATGTTCACCGGTAGTGGTATTCAGGACAACCTCAATAAGTAAGCGCGAAATAAATTAACCATGCAGCCCGGTCCTTGTCGGGCCGGGCTGCACTGTTTTCCTAAAGGAGGAAATGTTATTATGAAGAACCGTAAAGGCTTTACTATTACCGAGCTGGTTATCGTGATTGCTGTTATCGCAATCCTGGCCGCTGTTTTGATCCCCACCTTCTCCGGCGTGATTAACAAGGCGAATTCTTCTGCTGTTACACAGGAGACCCGCGCTGCTGTGAACGCACTGCTGACTGAGAAGAATGGCCAGATTCCTGAAAACACCTATGTTGTGTATCAGAAGGGCAGCACCACAGAGTATTTCAAGTATGAAAACGGTAAGCTGAATGATGTTGACACGATTCCCTCCTATAAGGATGGTGACGAGGTGTTTGCAAAGCAGGTTACTACCGACATCATTAAGGTTGGCGAAGAGTTTGTGAAAAACGCTACTGTTCTGACCGATCTGTCTGCGAATGTGGAAATCCTGGTTTCCAAATAAGTTATAAAGAGGTCCATTAAGCACCGCGACGCCTTTTGGGGTGTTGCGGTGCTTTCGTAAATCATTTGGAAAAAGGAGGTAACGCCGTGAAGAAAAGGAAAAAGGGTATGTCCATAGCCGAGATCTGCATCGTTCTGGCAGTTATCTCCATTGCCGGACTGATGGTGACCTCCTTTACGGTTATGGTAGGCACCCGCAGCTCCGTCAGCGCCGCCCGACTGGAGGTCATGCAGGATCTGGAAATGGCCGAAACCGTTTTAGAAGGCTGGGTGGACAATATGACCGGGCAGGATGCGGTGTTTGTGGCAGAGGAAGGCCGACTGAAAGCGGTGAAGGACACCGTTGACTATGCCGTTACCTTGGAAGACGGCCTGCTCATGGCCCCGGTGCCTGCCGGCGCGCCCTATCGGGTGGCACTGGAAACTGTCACCGCCATCGCGGTGGAGGCAAAACATAACGGCCCGGATACCATCTTCTTCTGCACACTTACTTATACCGACCCTCAGGGTGGCGAAGAACCCCAAACTTACACTTTCTGCATCAACTCCCGCATAGGAGAAAAAGTGTAACGAAATATGGCTTCTCCTTGAGGAGAAGCTGGCAAAAATCTTTGATTTTTGACTGATGAGGTGGAAATGGAACGACACCTCATCCGACCCGGCAATGCCGGGCCAACTTCCCCTCAAGGGGAAGGCTTTTCGGGCGAATCGTGAATCGCCACTATGTAAAAATAATAAACAATTTTCAACTTTCAACTGTCCACTTATAGAAAGGAGGGCTTCCTATGAAACAGAATATCGCTTCCCGCAAGGGCGTTTCCATTGTTGAGGTGGTGGTGGCCCTCGTGATTATTACCATCATCAGTGCATCGGCACTGTCCATGATGATGATGTCCGTCAAGGTCGAGCGCAGCGCGCTGACCGCTATGGAGGTGGAGAACGCCGCCGAGGATGCGGTGGACTGCTTCCGCTTTGCCAAGAATGATAATGCGGCATTTCTGGAATGCCTGCAAAAGACCGGGGAGTTTGTGGAGGAGGACGGCTGCTTTGTTATGCGCGGCCCTGCTTACACCGTGACCATTACCTCCGGCACCAATCAGTTTGAATATTCCGCCGTAAGCACAAGCGGCGAGGAAATATGCGCGTTCACCTATAAAAGAGGAGGTGGCGCAGGATGAGGAAATTTTTGAAGAGCCGTCGGGGCGCTGCCCTGGAAATGGCCATTATGATGTCGGTGGTGACCTTCGCCCTGTCAACTTTGGTGCTGACTACCGCCCTTTTGCAGCACGGCCGAAAGGTCCGGGCGGAGAGAAGTATGACCCAGGGCATCGTGCTGGATCAGATGGGCGAGGATTTCTGTGATGCCATGGTCCGGGGGACGAGCCATGCATGGAAGACAGCCTATGAAGAGGACTACAACATCTTTGCTGAGGGCAAGACCCTGCTGGTCACCGACAAGGATTCAGGAGAACTCCTGCTGCGGATCGAGTTGACACCGAACGGCACAGAGTACACCGTAAAAGAATGGACTAAGAAGTGAGAGGAGTACAGGCTATGGCTATGTTTGAAGCTGCGCTGACCGATGTGATTGCCATCGACGCGGCCACCGATACCGTACATTTTTATACTGCCCCCGGCAGCGGCCGGAAGGATAACCATTTCACCGCCGGCTGCAACTGCCAGACATTCGGTGAGGAATTTATCGAGAAATTTGGCAAGGTACTGAAAGCTTATCGGCAGAAAAATCCTGCCGCGGCTATGAGCAAGGTGTCCTTGGTACTGCCGGATTATCTGTTTCTGACGGACACCATCGACATTCCCGCCGTGGGCAAAAAGGCCATGGAAAGCTCCCTGGAGGTGGCCATCGGCGCGGTGTACAAGAACAAAAACGATCTGAAATACCACACCTTCCCCTTGGCCCAGAACAAGCAGTTTGCCACCTTTGGCCTTGTGGGTATGCGGAAGGATCTGGCTTTGGGGCTGACCAATATCTGCGCCGCCAATCAGATCAGCGTGCAGAATATCACCTTTGCTGCCAATGCTATGGTCAACGGCGCAATGATACTGAATCCCAAGCTGAAAACCGGCACGTTCGTGCTGCTGAATATTCAGGAAAACAATGCCCGGGTGGCCTTTGTGAACAAGGGAAGAACCGTGGGTATGTACGATTTGCCCTTTGGCCACGCCATGCTCTACAAGACCCGGCTGGCTGCGGAGGATCTGCTCTTTGACCACGCCACCGGCCAGCTGCTGGTGCTCAATGCCAAGGAAAAAGCCAAGGCCAAGCAACTGACAATGATGGGCGAGGAAGTATTGGCTGATCCCGACGAGGGCCGCAAGGATATCCCTGCCGAAGGACAGGAAGACGGTGAATTTGAAGCCGGCGAGAGCAAAAAGGGCGGCAGAAAGTTGCCGAAATTTATGCAGCGGGAGACCCCCACGGATCGGGAGGGCTTCCAGTATGAGAACTTCCGCATCTTTATGAAATGGACACTGGAGCTGATCGCTTCCAACCCCTCTGTCACCGCATTGGGCGAGATCGACGGGATTTATGTAAATATGCCCCGGGACTATATGTTCCTGTTCGGTATGGCCAATGCCGAGGAAGAGGAAAACGGCGTGAAATTCCTGCCGATGATGGCCGCTGCGGGTTTTGATTCCAATGCTGCTGCCGCCAGGGATTTGGAGCTGTTCGGCGGCCTGTATGTGAAGCAATTCAACAAGATCAATAATTTCTAAGATAATTGGCCGGAAAGGAGGCTGTGATGGATACGCAGGAATTTATGCGGCTATGCACCCATATTCTTGCCCTTGTGCTGGGCTTGTGCGTGGGCAGTTTTCTCAATGTGGTGATCTACCGCCTGCCCAATCATATGAGCCTGTCCCATCCCGGCTCCCATTGTACGGCGTGCGATTACAGCCTCAAGTGGTACGATAATATCCCGGTGCTGTCCTACCTGTTTTTAGGCGGCAAGTGCCGCAAGTGCAAAGCGCCGATCTCTCCCCGGTATATGATCGTGGAGGTGGTCAACGCCTTTTTGTGGCTGGCCTGCGCCATACTCTTTTGGGCGGAAAGCCCGGTGTGGGCGGTGGCTGCGGCGGTGGTAACCTCTGCGCTGATCTGCATATTCTTTATTGATTTGGAGTATATGCTGATTTTCAACCGCTTTACATTGATGGTGGCCGCCGGTGGCGTGGTAAAAATGATCACAGACGGCCTGTGGCTGGACCACCTCATCGGCGGAATTGCCGGCGGCGTGGTATTTCTCGGCCTGTATTACGGCGCCATCACATTTTTGAAAAAAGAGGGCCTTGGCTTCGGCGATGTGAAATATGCCGCGGCGGCAGGATTGCTGCTGGGCTGGCAAAAGTTTATTCTGGCAATGCTGCTGGCTTCGGTGGCCGGCGCGGTGGTGATGACTGTGCTGAACCGGGTCCAAAAGGCAGACAAGCAGACAGAACACCCCTTTGGACCCTATCTGGCGGCAGGCACACTGATTGCTATGCTGGCCGGCGACGGGATCATCGGTTGGTATATGGACCTGCTGCTGGGAATGATGATTTGATGAAGGGAGTGCAGATCCTTGCAGAAATATAAATATACGGCAGTCAATCTGCAGAAACAGAAGATCCGCGGTGTGTTCATCGCCAAGGACGAGGAGGAGCTGGCCCTGGAGCTGGCCAAGCAAAGTCTGTTTCTGATCTCCGCCCAGCCCTATTCCGGCGGTACGCCTTCGGCGTTCTTCACCACCGGCACAGGCAAGGTCTCCATGCCGGAGCTTACCTCCTTCTGCCGGCAGTTTGCCATTATGCTCAACACCCATATTCCCATTCTGGACAGTTTGGATATTCTCAAAAACCAGCCCTATTCCAGCTATTTCCGGAATATCCTGTCGGTGGTTTTTGAGGATGTGCAGAGCGGTATCCTCCTGTCGGATGCGCTGAACAAGCACGCCAAGGTGTTCCCTAATTTCTTCCGCAGTATGATTAAGGTGGGCGAGCTCAGCGGCAAGCTGGACATGGTGCTCACTGCCCTGGCAGATTATTACGAAAAAGACAGCCAGCTCCGTGGTAAGATCAAAGGCGCGATGGCCTATCCCACTATGCTGGCGGGTATGACTTTGGCCATTGTGGTGCTGATGCTGGCGCTGGTGGTACCTACCTTCCGGGAGACCCTGACCCAGCTGGAGGTAGTGCCTACCGGCCTGACTGCTGTTGTGTACGCGGTGTCGGATTTTCTGCTGGCATGGTGGCAGCTCCTGCTGGCAGGTATTGTGGTTATCGGACTACTTATTTTTGCAGTCAGCCGTACGGAATTCGGCGGCTATGCGGTGGATGTGCTGAAATTGAAGCTGCCCATCATCAAGACCATACAGATCAATATGATCACCGCCCGGTTTGCCCGCGCATTTGCGCTGCTGCTTTCCAGCGGTATGGATCTGAATGAGGCGATGTATGCCACGGAGATCGTCATCGGAAACAAGTATTTGACGGAACGCTTCCATCAGGCCACAGAGGCGGTGCGGGCCGGTATGTCCCTGACCAATGCCTTTGAAAGCTACAATCTGTTCCCCCCGATGATGATCCAGATGATCACCATCGGTGAAAAGACCAACGCCCTGGACGATGTACTGACCCGTTCCTGCAATTTCTTTGATAATGAGGTGGAGACCTCGATGAACTCTCTGACCAACAAGATCCAGCCCATTATGCTTCTGATTATGGGCGCGATCATCGGTACGTTGTTCCTGGCGGTGTACTCGCCCATGATCTCCATCATGACAGGCTTGAGCGTATAAAGCAAGAGGTAGTACGATATGAATATCAATCATGAGCTTTTACAATTTTATATTTATAAAAAGCTGGTAAAGCGTAAGGATGCAACCGAGATCCTCAGCGAGTGCCGGCGGCTCAATGTGGGTGTGCGGGACTACCTGCTGGCTAAGGAGGTCATCACTGAGAACCTGGAGCTGGAGGCCCGGGCCGAGTATTACTGCATGCCCTATGTGGAAATCGATATGCTGGACATCGACAAGAGCTTGTTCGAACTGTTCACCTTCGATTTTATGAAAAAGCACAAGATTATTCCCGTAAGCTACGATGCCAACGGCGTTCTGCTGGTGGCCACCGGCAAGCCCCTGGATTGCCATACCCGGTCTGCCCTGGCGGTGCAGCTGACCTGTAAGTGCGATTATATTCTGGTGCCCCCGGTTCAGATTGACCGGTATGTGGATTCCGTGTCTGCGGTGCAGTCCACCTCCGCCGCCCTCAGCGACCTGAATACAGAAAAGGCGGAGCAGCAGGTCAGCGCCATTCAGAAGGGCAACCAGGGTGTATCCAGCGAGAATGATGTGATCAACAACCCTGCCGTCCGGCTGGTGGACTCGGTCATCAAGGAGGCTATCCCCTACCGGGCCAGCGATATCCACATCGAGCCCTTTGAGAAGACGGTTCGGGTGCGTTACCGTATTGACGGCGACCTGCAGGATCGGGCGGAATTCCCCATTGAGGCCTATTCTGCTATCTGCGCCCGTCTGAAGATCATGTCCGGCTTGAACATTGCCGAACGCCGGGTGCCCCAGGACGGCCGTATCAATATGGTCATCGGCGGCCGGGAGTACGATTTCCGTGTCTCCACACTGCCTACGGTCTTTGGCGAAAAGTTTGTTATCCGTGTGCTGGATAAGACCTCTTTCCACTTTACCCGTGCAGACCTGGGCTTTACCGAGCAGGAAAACGCGGTGGTGGACAAGATGCTTGCCCGTCCCCACGGCATTATCCTGCTGACCGGCCCCACTGGCTGCGGTAAGTCTACCACACTGTACTCCTTCCTGAAGGAAGTCAACAATCCCACGGTGAATATCGTCACCGTTGAAGATCCGGTGGAGTTTACCATGGCCGGTATCAACCAGACCCAGGTGAACACTAAGGCCAATATGACCTTTGCCACCGCCCTGCGTTCCATTTTGCGGCAGGACCCGGATATCATTATGATCGGTGAGATCCGTGACGAGGAGACGGCGGAGATCGCTGTCCGTTCGGCTATCACAGGCCACATCGTGTTCAGTACCCTCCATACCAACGATGCCCCCGGCGCGATTTTGCGTCTGCAGGATATGGGCGTGGATAACTATCTGGTTGCCGACGCATTGGTGGGCGTTATCGCTCAGCGTCTGGTGAAGCGGCTTTGCCCTGCCTGTAAGAAGAAGGGCCGTACCAATGCCAAGGAGACGGAGATCCTGGGCATTGATGAGCCCATCAGTATCGCCCGGCCTCAGGGCTGCCAGTTCTGCAACAATACCGGCTATAAGGGCCGGATCGCCGTCCACGAGGTGATGTATATGAACGAGGCCATGAAGCGCTCGGTTATGCACGAGAAGGACCTGGATGTGCTGCGGAAAATGGCCGCGGAAAACGGTATGGTCTCCCTGTGGAGTTCCTGCCGCAGTCTGGTGGTCAAGGGTATTACCAGTATTCAGGAGCTGATGACTCTGCACGTGGAGTGATTCCCCGCGGATCGTTCCGCGAGAAAGGAGCTCGCCTATGGCAAAACAACATTTTTATTCCCGGGTCCCGGCAAAAATGAGTATGTATAACCGTTCCGACAGTTATGATACCTATGCCCATTCCCAGGGCTTGGAACGGGAATTTATTGAAAAAGAGCTAGCCGGTGTGTATACCGTCAAGCTGAGTAAGGCCGATCTGGAAGCGGCCCGGATGGGCTTGCTGCCCCGGGTGTACAGCCAGAGCTGCCTGCGCAGCGGCCTTGCAGTCCAGACTTGTGTGACCTATTTACCCCGGGATTATACCGGTGAGCGCAGCGCCTACCTGTGCCATAACCTGATTCTCACCCCCCAGGAGCGAGAGACGCTGTGCCGTGGCAGCTACGGTGTGCTGAATCCCGGGATGTTCCCGGTGCTAAGCGGAGATTTTCTGTCCGGGGAGCAGGTAGCTGACGGGGATTATCCTGAAATTGCCTATGTTCCCATTCCGGCAGAAGACCCTAAGCCACTGACAGAGCGCTATGACCCGGAGTTTTTGGAAAAATTTATGTACGCCATTCTGGCAGTGTTCTTTGCCAAGGGTAAGACGGTGTATTTTAAGCTGCCCTGTGACGATACCCAGGTGTCCGAGGAGGCGGTGAAATTCCTGAGCGCTGTGATGACGGTAATCCCCCGTCGGACCAGAGAAAACCTGTCCTTTGTGACTTATGTCACAGATGCCGGCCAGTATCCTGCTGCAAAAATCAAGTGCGTGGCGGCCCAGTGTCCGGAAATACCTGCAGCCAAGGGCGCGTTTTTTGACTTTGCCACAGGCCTTGCCACAGGTCTGCCCACGGCAGATGTTATGGCTAAGGCACCGGTGGAATTCTTCTGCGCGCTGCTTGCCGATGCCACGGCCCGGGAGGCGTTTTTGCAGTTTACGGACCGGGCCATGGAGACGCTGCCCAAGCTGGACAAGCTGAATATGAAGACCCTATCCGAGCTGGTGTTCCTGTTCGCGGGAGCCAGTGGCCTGTATCCCCAGCAGACTGTTCTGCCCGATGACACAAAGGTGTACGATCTTCTGTGCGTGTACGAAAAGTACCGGGATGCCCTTAGCCAGGAGAGCAGAAAGAGCGTTTATGGGTGTTTAGAGCGCTACCCCCGGGGACATATTGCCATCCCGAAAAATATCTTCGCCAAGCTTTCCAAGCTGTACCCCGGTGAGCCGGATGCAGTAAAGCGGATGGCGATGGATGTGGTGCTGGAGCTGATTCACACGGACATTATGCGGGAAAAGCTCTTCACCTTCCTCAAAAACAATTACGACGGAGAGAACCCGGAGATCCGGGCGGTGATCGCCCAGGACCTGTGCCGGGTGTTCTACGGCGGATTTTTGAAAAATCCCATTCTGACCTTCTTCCGGGAGCAATTTGCCCATGAGCCGGAAAATATTCGGGATGCTGTATTTGAAAAGCTGATGCTGACGATCCGTACCGAAGCAGTGCAGCAGCAGATTTTAGATTTCCTTGCCGAGCATTACGCGATCCTCACTGCCTGGCAGAAGGACCTGTTCTATGCCACTTTCCTTGAAATGCTGCCGGAGGCCGATGCACTGGCTGCAAAGCTGGTGGCGATAGTGGATGTAAGAGTGGCAGGGGAGCCTGCAGAGCTGCAGGACCGGGTTCAGGCCGAAATTACCCGGCTGCTGGATGCGCCCGGGGTTGGGCAGGAGAACCCCTTGCTGGCAGTGCTTTGCCGGGAGGACGGCTTCTGTTGCGACACGGTGACGGCACTGGTCTTCGGCCGGTGGCAAAACCGGGAGATTTTTGACGGATATCTGCAGCTGTTGGACCAAAAGCCGGTGGTGGCCCGGACCGCATCGGTATTTCGCATTCACAGAATACTGTGCGGCATTCAGGAGGCTCCCCAGAGCAAGCTGATTGCTGTACTGGACCGGTTGTTTGCCGGACAGGATCAGGATGCCACCCTCTACCGCTGGCTGGAGGCGGACAAGATCGCCGAAGAAAAGCTCGCCACGGATCAGAATGCCTTTGCCTATCTGTTCCAGATGCGGGTGATCCATCCGGCGGTGGCCAATGCTTTGACCGATGTCTTTGATATCCGGCTGGGCCGAGAGGGCCTTCATATCGTCAGGCATTATGCCGAAAACAATCCAGGATTGCTGGCTACGGAGCAATATAAGGTGATCCGAACCTTTATAGATTGGCAGGAAGCGGTGGAGCGAAAGGAACTTAGTAATGTATTTCTGAGTTTGAAGCAGCTGCCCCGGGAGGAGGCGCTGCGGGCCACCATAGCAGGCTATGTCCGCGCCTGCCTGCTGGATAAAGAGGGAAACGGCCCCTATCAGCGGGTGCTTTATGATATGAGCGCTTGTTATCTGGAAAGGGGCACACTGCTGTCGGAGACGGCGTATGCCATTTGCCGGGAGCAGATGAGCCAACCGCTTTTCGACCAGATGAAGAGCGTCAAGGCAGTCAAAGAAGGCGCATGCCGGGCAGCCGGGGTGATTCTGGATTATCTGGCTGCTGCCTGCCACAGCGGCGCAGAATTTTCCAACTTGGTCTGCGATGACGAGAATGGCTTGCAGATGCTGCTGACGAACTTCGCCGCCGATTACGGCAGCGGCGCGGATAAATGGGTGCTGTCCCGGATCTCCGCTGCGCCTGCCCCCTTTGTATCGGCGGTCCGAAAGGTCCAAAATAGCACCAAGCCCGCCGGTGGCTCTGTGTGGGCAAAACTATTCCATCGCAAATAAAAAAAGACCACCGATCGGTGGTCTTTTTTTATTTGGCATCTGCTTAAAGTCGGGCGATTATATAAAAACAGGCGGAGTCGGTAAAAAACGAAAATGTCTGTCTTGTAATTGAAATCATTGTGTGGTATACTGATAATGCATAAATTTTGCCCTGTGACAAGGGTCGGAAAGAGGCGCATATGATTTACGAATACGAAAACGGTATTCCCGCCGAAGTGCTCCGGGAAGCGCTGGCCAAATCTTTGGAGGGCCGGGATCTGAAAAAGGTTCTGATCCTGCCGCCGGACTATACCAGAATGTACTCCGGCGCCGGCAAAATTACTGCAATTTATTATGAACTGCTGAAAGATAGGTGCCAGGTGGATATTATGCCGGCATTGGGCACCCATGTACCGATGACGCAGGAAGAGTGGGTGGCATTCTTCGGCGAGGGCGTTCCCTTCGACCGTATGCTGGTCCACAACTGGCGTACCGATGTGGTGAAGCTGGGCCAGGTGCCCGGGGAATTTGTTTCCCAGGTCTCTGAAGGTCTGGTCAAGACTGGCGTGGATGTGGAGGTCAACCGCTGCATCGTGGACCCCAGCTATGATCTGATCCTCTCCATTGGACAGGTGGTGCCCCACGAGGTGGTTGGTATGGCCAACTACAGTAAGAATGTCTTCGTGGGCTGCGGCGGCGCGTCTATGATCAACTCCTCCCATATGCTGGGCGCTTTCTACGGCATGGAGCGGATCATGGGTAAGGATTTCTCTCCCGTCCGCCGGGTTTTTGACTATGCCCAGGAGCATTTCCTGGCCAATGTCCCGCTGGTGTATGTGTTGACCACTACTACCAATCAGGGCGATGATGTGACCATTCATGGCCTGTATATCGGCACCGAGCGGGCCAATTTTGAGGCAGCTGTCAAGAAGAGTCAGCAGATCAATCTGACCCATATGAAAAAACGGCTGGATAAGGTGGTTGTGTACCTGGACCCCCGGGAGTTCAAGAGTACCTGGCTGGGCAACAAGGCCATTTACCGCACCCGCATGGCCATCGCTGACGGCGGCGAGCTGATTGTGCTGGCCCCGGCCGTGGGCCATTTCGGTGAGGATGGGGAAAACGACAAGCTGATCCGCAAGTACGGCTATGTGGGCCGTGAGAATGTGCTGAAGCTGGTGGACGACCCTGCAAATGAAGATTTGCGCCAGAACCTCTCCGTGGCTGCCCACCTGATCCACGGCTCTTCCGACGGCCGTTTCAAGATCACCTACTGCGCCGGCAAGCTGACGGAAGAAGAGGTCCGTGGCGTTGCCTTCAACTATGCCCCCTATGAGGAAATGGCCGCCAAGTATGATCCTAACAAGCTCACTGACGGCTTCAACACTGTAGACGGCCAGGAGATCTTCTATATCTCCAACCCTGCGCTGGGCCTTTGGGTCTGTGATGACGAAGGAGGAAACTGTGAAAAGAATTGATTTGCATACCCACTCGCTGTGCAGCGACGGCGCTCAGACACCTGCCGATGTGGTCCGCACCGCCCATGAAGCCGGCCTGGCCGCCATCGCCCTGTCTGACCACGATTCCATCGCCGGCGTGCAGGAAGCAATGGATACCGGCAAGGCCTTAGGTGTGGAGGTGATCCCTGCGGTGGAGCTTTCCGCCCAGTCGGATACGGAGCTGCACATATTGGGCTACTTTGTGGACATCCACAATAAACGCCTGCAGGAGATGATGGCTTACGCCCTGCAGGTCCGCAACGAACGGCAGGAGGAAGTCTGCCGAAAGCTCAACGAGCAGGGCTTTGATATTACCATGGACGAGCTGCGGGAAGAGGCCGGCGGCAGCGATGTTCTGTGCCGGGCCCATTTCGCCCAGATCATGGTGCGGAAGGGTTATGCCGAATCCGTCAAGGATGCCTTTAGCCGCTATTTGAGCGTTGGCTGCTATGCCTACTCCAACCGGCAGGCCCTCACCGGCCCGGAGGCGGTATCGCTCATTCGGGAGGCCGGCGGTATTGCGGTGGCTGCCCACCTGCACCTCATTAAAAAGCCGGACGATGAACTGAAGGAATATTTGAAAAGTCTAATCCCCTACGGCCTGGACGGCGTGGAGGGTTACTATACCGACTACACCCCGGATATGGAGCAGCGGTATCGGGCCATGGCTAAGGAGTTAGGCTTGGTAATTTCCGGCGGTACCGACTACCACGGCACCAACAAGCCCCACATTGCCATCGGCAAGGGCAGGGGAGAGCTGGAGATCCCCTACTGGGTGCTGGAGGGTCTGCGCGCCCGGCACAAAGAAATTTTTGGAAAATAATAATTTATAATAAAAGGAGACACCCAAATGAAAAAAGCTGACATTGGTCTGATCGGTCTGGCCGTTATGGGCGAAAACCTTGTTCTGAATATGGAATCCAAGGGTTTTACCGTGGCCGTCTACAACCGTACTACTGAGAAGGTAAAGAATTTTGTTGAGGGCCGCGGCGCGGGCAAGAACATCATCGGCGCCTACAGCCTGGAAGAGCTGGTGCAGAGTGTTGCAAAGCCCCGAAAGATTATGATGATGATCAAGGCTGGCGCTGCCGTGGACGCTACCATCGATGCGCTGCTGCCGCTGCTTGACGACGGCGATATTATCATCGACGGCGGCAACTCCCACTTCCCCGACACCATTCGCCGCACCCAGTTTGTGGAATCCAAGGGCAAGCTCTATATCGGCTGCGGCGTTTCCGGCGGCGAAGAGGGCGCGCTGAACGGCCCGTCTCTCATGCCCGGTGGCTCTCCTGCTGCTTGGGACAGCGTCAAGGATATCCTGCAGGCCATCTGCGCCAAGGTGGAGGACGGCTCTCCCTGCTGCGAGTGGGTTGGTGAGAATGGCGCCGGCCACTTTGTCAAGATGGTCCACAACGGCATCGAGTACGGCGATATGCAGCTGATCTGCGAGGCCTATCATCTGATGAAGAATATGCTGGGTATGTCCGACGACGAGATGCACGAGGTCTTCGCCGACTGGATGAAGGGCGACCTGGACAGCTATTTGATTGAAATTACCCGGGACATTCTGGCTTACAAGGACACCGACGGCGAGCCTGTCGTTGAGAAAATTCTGGATACTGCCGGCCAGAAGGGTACCGGTAAGTGGACCGGCATCGCCGCTCTGGACGAGGGCGTGCCGCTGACCCTGATCGGCGAGGCTGTGTTCTCCCGCTGCCTGTCCGCTATGAAGGACGAGCGTGTGGAGGCTGCCAAGGTCCTGCCCGGTGAAGTTTCTGCGTATGGGGAAATGACCGCCGAAGAGAAGGCCCAGTGGATTGAAAATATCCGCTGCGCGCTGCTTGCCTCCAAAATCGTCTCCTATGCCCAGGGCTACACCCTGATGCGGGCCGCTGCCAAGACCTACGGCTGGAATCTGAACTATGGCGGTATCGCCCTCATGTGGCGGGGCGGCTGCATTATCCGCTCTGTGTTCCTGGGCAAGATCAAGGAAGCTTTTGATAAGAATCCTGCCCTGACAAACCTGCTGCTGGATCCCTACTTTACCGCCAAGATTGCCGACTTGCTGCCCGGCTGGCGTAAGGTAGTTGCCCAGGGCGCTATGAGTGGTATGCCCACCCCGGCATTCTCCTCTGCGCTGGCTTATTATGATGGCTACCGCTGCGACCGCCTGCCGGCAAACCTCCTGCAGGCCCAGCGTGACTACTTCGGCGCCCACACCTACGAGCGTATCGACGCTCCCCGGGGCCAGTTCTTCCACACCAATTGGACCGGTCACGGCGGCAACACTTCCGCCACCCAGTACGATGTGTGATTCGAGAAAGAGAGGAAATTGCTATGAAGCTTCGTGAAAATTGCAAGTACGCCTTGGTAGTGCCTACCAGTATGGGCGTTCGCATTACCCCTCCCAACGGCCAGCCCGTTGCCACTTCCAATATGTTTATGATGCAGGCCACCTCCGCTGAGACCAATGTGGCTTCCATCTCCGCCTACCTGGGCCTGCCCACCAAGGTGCTGACCACCTTCGTCAAGGACAGCCCTATTGCTGACTTCATTAAGCGCGACCTGAGAAGCCGTGGTATGGACTACGAAGGCAAGGAAGTAGAGCAGGGCGATCCCTGGGGCTACCGCCATCAGTTTAACATCGCGGACTCCGGCTACGGTTCCCGTGGTCCCCGTGTCTGCAACGACCGGGCCGGCGAAGTGGGCCGCACCCTGAACATCAAGGACTTTGACTTAGACCGTATCTTCGGCCAGGAGGGTGTGGGCATCCTGCACCTGTCCGGCCTCATTGGCGCGCTGTCCCAGGATACCAGCCAGTTCTGTCTGGAACTGGCCCGGGCTGCCAAGAAGTACGGCACGCTGATCTCCTTTGACCTGAATTACCGCGCTTCCTTCTGGAAGGGTCGTGAGCAGGAGCTGCACGATATCTTCACCGAGATCGCTTCTGTTGCTGATATTCTCATCGGCAACGAGGAGGATTTCCAGCTGTGCCTGGGTGTACAGGGCCCCGAGGCTGGCGGCAAGGACATCGCTGCCAAGATCGAGTCCTTTAAGGAAATGATCACCCGGGTCAAGGCCCAGTTCCCCAATGCGTCCGTGTTTGCCACCACCCTGCGCCAGGTTGAGAATGTCAACTCCCACCTGTGGGGCGCGATTATGCTGGCCGGTGACCAGTGGCATGTGGTAGAACCCCGTCGGATCACCGTGCTGGACCGTATCGGCGGCGGCGACGGCTTTGTGGGCGGTATGCTCTACGGCATTTTGAAGGGTTGGGAGAGTGAAAAGTGGATCCAGTTCGGCTGGGCATCCGGCGCGCTGGCTACCACTTTCCTCACCGACTACGCCCAGCCTGCTGACGAGGACGTGGTTTGGAGCGTCTGGGGCGGCAACGCAAGAGTCAAGAGATAATCAAAATCCCGGGGCTACCACCCCGGGATTTTTAAAGGTAGGGACCGGTATTTTGTATCTGGCAATCTCGTCTAATAGCCTGGATTGCCGAAAAATTGCAAAATACCGTTGCATTTTGTAATCAACCGGAGTATGATAGGCATAATGTTGAAAACGTGATTTTGCTGTGAGGTGAAAGCCGTGCTGGGTAAAAAACAAGTCAATATGCTGGAAGGCTCCATCACAAAGGCTTTGCTGGTCATTGCCATTCCGGTTATGGTGATGAACCTGTTGCAATCCCTCTTTGATGTGATCGATATGACCATGTTGAAGATGTTCGATACCGACGGCTTGTCCGTGGGCGCGGCAGGCGCATCAACACCTTTGCGTGGCCTGATCAATGCGCTGGTGGTGGGTGTTGCCACCGGTGGCAATGTTGTCATAGCCAGATATTTGGGTAAGAAAGACCCGGAGAATGTGGATCGCGCCATCGGAACGGCGGTTGCCTTTTCATTCCTGGGCGGCTTGCTGCTGACGGTCATTGGCCTTTTGGGCGCAAATCCGCTGCTGAAGCTGATCAACTGCTCCGAAGTGCTGTTCTCCCGGGCGAGACTGTATTTCCGTATGTATTACATCGGCGCGCCGATTTTGATCTTCTATAATTTCTGCGCGGCGATCCTCCGGGCAGCCGGTGACTCCCGGAAGGTCATGTATATTTCTCTCACCGGCGGCGTGGTCAAGGTGCTTGCCAACTATGTGTTCGTTGCGGTGTTCCGGCTGGGTGTTTTGGGCGTTTCCCTGGCGACCATCACCTCCTGGTGTGTGTATGCAGGTCTGTCCCTTTGGTGCCTGACCCGGAAAGATAGCCCTGTGCAGATCAAAGTCCGCCATATTCGCATTATCAAAGAAGAACTGATGAAAATGCTGCGGATCGGCATTCCCACCGGCCTGCAGACCGGCTTTTTCTACATTGCCAATGTGCTGATCGTGGCCACCGTCAACTCTTTTGGCGAAAAGGCCACCACCGGTGTATCCATTGCCAATACCTTTGACGGCATTATGAGTGCCATTTGCGGCGCAACCGCCTTGGCGGTCATGCCTTATGTCAGCCAGAACCTGGGCGCAAAGAATCCGAAACGGGCTTGCCGCTCCGTTGGCCGGGGTATTTTGATTACCATTTGCATTGGCGCTGTCCTGGGCGCAGCATCTGCGCTGCTCTCCCGGCAGCTGTCGTCCATTATGACCGATGACCCGGAGGTCATTGCCTGGTCCCGACAGAAGATGGTCATCATCTCCAGCACCTATTTCATCTACGGCATCAATCAGATTATGAGCGCGACTATGTGGAGTATGGGCAAGCCCTTGGCGCCTACCATTACCACTTTGATCTTCCTGTGTGCGTTGCGTTTTGCCTGGGTGTATTTTGTGTTCCCGCTGATCCCCAACCTGACTTTCCTGTATTTGGTTTGGCCCATCGGCTGGGCATTGTCTGCCTTTACCCTGTGGCTGGTGTATATCCCCACCGCCAAAAAGCTCAAATCTACCGCATCCATAGCGTAAAAGGCGACCATTGGTCGTTCGCAAAAGTGTCTCCCCAAGGGCGGTACGCCCTTGGGGAGACACTTTTTATTCTTCCGGTTTTTTCTCTGCGTTCAGAGGGTCCACCACGATGTCCTTGTAGGGATTGACCACCACTGTCCGGTGGGAGTGGTAGATGACCATGCCGGGCTTTCTGTCCGGGGTCTTTTTCACCAATTTGACCGGCACCACATCCACGGGAATATTCTGGCCGCCGGCGGTTTCCGCGTAGTAAGCCGCCAGCTGGGCCGCCTGGGTGATGGTATCGTCCGGGGGCGTGCTACCTGCGCAGGCGATGATGACATGGCTGCCGTGGACGCGGCTGGCGTGAAGCCACAGATCGTCTTTTCGGGCGGCCTTAAAGGTCAGCTCGTCATTCTGCCGGTTGTTCCGGCCTACATAAATGGGATAGCCGTCAGTGGATTCAAACCGCATGGGGGTCAGCTTGGCCGCTTTCATCTTCCGCTTGCCGGTATCGGCTTTCAAATAGCCACCGGCCTGTAATTCTTGCCGGATTTCCTCCAACTCGCCGTCGGTCTCCGCCCGGTTGAGTTCCTCCAAAACGCTTTGCAAATACTGCAGTTCCTGCTGACCCAGTTCCATCTGCCGGGTCAGCTCTTTTTCTGCGGTCTTCATGCGGGCATAGTCCTTGTAGAATTTAGCTGCATTCTGCTGGGGGGACAGCAGCGGGGACAGAGCCACTTCAATCTCGGCCATATTTTCGTCGTAGAAATCCTCCACAACCACCTTGGTCTGACCCTTTTGGATGCGGTGGATATTGGCGGTGAGAATATCGCCCAGTTGCCGCAAGCGCTCCCGGTCCAGACTTTCCAGCAATTCCTTTTCCTGTAACGCCAGCTTTTTGGTCAGACGGGCGCAGAGGTTTTGTACGGTCTTTCGCACACTCTGGCTTTTTTGCCGCATAGCATCCTTGCGGTCACGGACGGTGTAGAAACCGTCCAGCAGCGCGCCAAAGGCGTCTGCCCGGGAACAAGCGCCATACTGATAAATGGGGCAGAAGGCAAACTGCTTGGGCGTGCCGTCGGCGGCGCAATACAGGTAGGGGGCGGGGTGTTCCAAATGGGCGCGGAAAAATTCCTGCAGCCGTTGGGCCACAGTAGGAATATCTATATTTTCTATGCGGGCGTCGGTATCCCCGGCGGCAAAGAGGGCAGCCTCCCGGCACACCAAAGGTGACAGACCGCCCAAATTGTCCATCAGCCGGTCGGCCAGCACATCTGCGCCGGAACCTGCCAAAAGGCCTGTGAAATCCGTAAATTTGGCAGGGTTTTCTTTGCCGATGGGCTCCGGCAGTTGATAGTACATTCCGGGTAATGCCGGCCGCTTGGCGGTCTCATCCAGCCCCACCCGGCGCAGACAGTCGATGATTCGTCCGTCACCGCCAAGCAGGTATAGATTACAGGTCCTGCCCATCAGCTCGGCAACCAGCTTTTTCTGCACCGGATCGCCCATTTCGTCAATACAGTCAAAGACGAATTCCGCCCACCGCTCCATAGGAATCCGGTGGATGGCCGTCAGTCGGGCGCCGCTCAGGTGCTTCCGCAGCAGCATGCAGAACATGGGCGGCTCGGCGGGATTTTCCGGGGTGGCGGCGGTCAGATGCAGCCGGGGAGCGGTGGGATTCATGCCGAACAGAAGCTTTTGCCGGCTGTCCTGGCACTTCAGGTGCAGAATCACCGTGTCCCGGCTGGGCTGGTGGATCTTCTCCACCCGGGCGCCGGGGGTCTTTTCTTCAATTTCTGTCAGCACCGCCCACAGAAAAAATGCGTCAAAGGCCATAATCAGTCCTCTTTCATCATCAGTTCAAATAATTCCTGCAGCCGCTGGGTGCGGCCCAGCAGATACAATGCTCCGAACAGGGTCTCCAAGCCCGTGGCCTTGGCATATTCCGCCCGGCTGGCGGATTTGGGGGCAGCGTGGGTGTGGGCGTTCTTGCCCCGGCGGAAAAAGTCCGTTTCTTCCTCGGTAAGGTGGGGCTTGATCTGATCGGCAAAGGCCGCTTGGGTGGGGGCTTTTACCAGTTGCACAGTATCCTTGTGAAGATTTTTGACAGTGTGGTCGCCCTTGCTGCACAGATATGCCCGGCACATCAGCTCATACGCTCCATCGCCCACATGGGCAAGGCCCAGATTGGAAATGGCGTTGACCTGCTGGATCGTAAAATTCATTTGGAAATAGTTCTCCAAAGCATTCACCTCATAGAAAACGGAGGCGTCACAAGACGCCTCCGCATATTTTTATTTACTGGAGGGGCCGGAACGCAGGGTGACATCGTGGTAGCCGCCCTCCACGATGGAGACGGAGGATACCAGAGTCAGCTTGGCATTCTTCTGCAGGTCGGGAATGGTCAGCTCACCACAGTTGCACATGGTGGACTTGACCTTGTAAAGGCTGGCCTCCACATTGTCGTGCAGGCTGCCGGCGTAGGTAACATAGGAGTCAACACCCTCTTCAAAGGTCAGCTTGGTGTTGCCGCCCAGGTCATAGCGCTGCCAGTTCCGGGCACGGTTGGAGCCTTCGCCCCAGTACTCCTTCATGTAGGAGCCGTTGACCAGCACCTTGGGGGTGGGGGACTCGTCAAACCGGGCAAAGTAGCGGCCCAGCATCAAAAAGTCTGCGCCCATGGCCAGCGCCAGGGTCATATGGTAATCGTGAACGATACCGCCGTCGGAGCAGATGGGCACATAGATGCCGGTCTCAGCAAAATACTCGTCACGGGCTGCAGCTACCTCAATCAGCGCGGTAGCCTGACCGCGGCCGATACCCTTGGTCTCGCGGGTGATGCAGATAGAGCCGCCGCCGATGCCGACCTTGATGAAGTCAGCGCCTGCTTTGGCCAGGAACATAAAGCCGTCCCGGTCCACAACATTACCGGCGCCGATTTTTACGGATTCGCCGTAGTTGTCACGGACCCACTTGATGGTGTTGGCCTGCCAGCAGGAGTAACCCTCGGAGGAGTCGATACACAGGCAGTCAGCGCCTGCCGCGATCAACGCGGGAACACGCTCAGCATAGTCCCGGGTGTTGATACCGGCGCCTACCAGATACCGCTTTTGGCTGTCCAGCAGTTCCTGGGGATTGGCCTTGTGGGAAGCGTAGTCCTTACGGAATACGAAATACATCAGGTGGTCGTTTTCGTCCACGATGGGCAAGCTGTTGAGCTTGTTTTCCCAGATGATGTCGTTGGCGATTTTTAAAGTGGTTTCAGCGGGGGCAACCACCATCTTTTCCCGGGGGGTCATAAAGGTGGAGACCTTCTCAGAGCCGTCCATACGGCTTACCCGGTAATCCCGGCCGGTGACGATGCCCAGAAGCTTACCGGTGGCGGTGCCGTCGTCGGTGATGGCCACGGTGGAGAAGCCATTGCGCTCCTTCAGCGCCAGCACATCATTCAAGGTGGCGTCGGGGGTCAGGTTGGATGCGGAGACCACGAAGCCTGCTTTGTAGCCCTTGACCTTGGCCACCATAGCGGCCTGGGACTCGATGGACTGAGAGCCGAAGATGAAGCTCAAGCCGCCCTCTTTGGCCAGGGCAATGGCCAGAGAGTCATTGGAAACAGACTGCATAATAGCAGAGGTCATGGGAATATTCAAAGAAATTGCCGGCTCTTCTACGCCCTTGCGGTACTTGGTAAGGGGTGTCCGCAGAGAGACATTGGCGGGAATGCAGTTTTCGGAAGTGTAGCCGGGGATCAGCAGATATTCGCTGAAGGTGTGGCTGGGTTCCGGGTAATAATAAGCCATGATGTTACCTCCTGAAAAGTGAAAAATGTTTATAAATAGGCATTATATATGTTGCTTTTTATCATATCATACCAAATGAAAACGGTCAAGGTCAAAAACCGAAAGACCGGGGGAAAATTTTCGCAAAAAATCGCTAACTTTGTTGCAATTTTTTGGGGGAAGTGGTATAGTGTAAAATTAGGAAAACAGGGGGATTTTACATCTACCCGGAAAAAGGAGCCAAAACTATGGCAGCACAGGAAAAAATTCGGAATATTGCGATCATTGCCCATGTTGACCACGGCAAGACCACCTTGGTGGACGAGCTGCTCAAGCAGGGCGGTATCTATCGGGAAAATCAGGCGACCCAGGACCGGGTCATGGACTCCGGCGATCTGGAACGGGAGCGTGGTATTACCATTCTGGCCAAGAACACCTCTGTCCAGTATAAGGATTATAAGATCAATATTGTGGACACCCCCGGCCACGCGGATTTCGGCGGCGAGGTGGAGCGAATCCTCAAGATGGTCAACGGCGTTATCCTGCTGGTGGATGCTGCAGAGGGTCCCATGCCCCAGACCCGTTTCGTGCTGGGTAAGGCATTGGAGCTGGGCCACAAGGTCATTGTGGCGGTGAACAAGGTGGACAAGCCCGACGCCCGGATCCACGAGGTCATGGACGAGGTGCTGGAGCTGCTGCTGGAGCTGGATGCTACCGACGAGCAGTTCAATTCTCCCACCATCTTCTGCTCCGGCCGACAGGGTACGGCCTCCTACAGCCCCGACGAGATGGGCGAGAATCTGATTCCCATGTTCGAGACCATTGTCAATTATGTGCCTGCGCCTGAGGGCGATGAAAATGCGCCCCTGCAGCTGCTGGTGTCTGCCATCGACTATAATGAATATGTGGGCCGGATCGCTGTGGGCCGTGTGGAACGGGGCACCATCCGGGTCAATCAGGAAGTTACCATCTGTGACTATCATGATACGGAATTGAAGCAAAAGGGCAAGGTGGTGGCCCTGTATACCTATGACGGTCTGGGCAAGACTGCGGTGCAGCAGGCTTCTGCCGGCGAGATCGTGGCGCTGTCCGGCATGGCGGATATCACTATCGGCCGCACCCTGTGCGCCCCCGAGGCCATCGAGCCGCTGCCCTTCGTGAAGATCTCTGACCCCACCATTGAAATGACCTTTGCGGTCAATGACTCTCCCTTTGCCGGCCGTGAGGGCAAATTCGTTACCTCCCGGAATCTCCGGGACCGGCTGGAAAAGGAGCTTTTAAAGGATGTTTCCCTCCATGTGTCCGAGCAGGGCACCGATGCCTTCAATGTGGCGGGCCGGGGCGAAATGCACCTGTCCATTTTGATGGAGACCATGCGCCGGGAAGGCTATGAATTCTCCGTATCCACCCCCCGGGTGCTGACCAAGGAAATCGACGGCAAGCTCTGCGAGCCCATCGAGCGGATGGTCGCCGATGTGCCGGAAGAGTGCATGGGCGCGGTGATCGAAAAGATGGGCCGCCGCAAGGGTGACCTGCTGTCCATGACCCCTATGGGCAGCCGCTATCGCCTGGAATTCTTGGTGCCCTCCCGTGGCCTGTTCGGCTATCGGAATGAATTTTTGACCGACACCCGTGGCGAAGGTATTATGTCCTCGGTGCTGGATAGCTATGCCCCCATGAAGGGCGAGGTGGAGCGCCGGCTGACCGGCTCGCTGATCTCCTTTGAGTCCGGCGAGGCGGTGACCTACGGCTTGCATGCCGCCCAGGAACGGGGCGCGCTGTTCATCGGCCCCGGCACACCGGTGTATGCCGGTATGGTGGTGGGTATCTGCAGCCGCAACGAGGATATGAATGTGAATGTGTGCAAGAAAAAGCAGCTGACCAATATGCGCGCCTCCGGCTCTGACGAGGCCCTGCGGCTGGTATCCCCCAAGGTGTTCTCTTTGGAGCAGTGCCTGGAATTTTTGGCAGACGATGAGCTGCTGGAGTGCACCCCCAAGAGCCTGCGGATCCGCAAGCGCACCCTGGATCACAGTCAGCGTATGCGGGAATTGATGAAGAAGCGGGCAGGCCAAGAGTGATGATGAAAAAGGTTCTAACCATTCAGGATTTGTCTTGCGTAGGCCGCTGCAGCCTTACGGTTGCGTTGCCCATTCTGTCTGCTATGGGCATTCACTGTTCGGTGCTGCCCACGGCGGTACTGTCCACCCACACCGGCTTTCCTGACCCGCATATCCGGCCCCTAACCCAGGATATTGGGCCGATCGGTGAGCATTTGCAGCAGGTGGGCGCAGAGTTTGACGCCATACTGGTGGGTTATCTGGCTGACCCGGAGCAGGCCGAAGCGGTGCTGGAGATTATCAGCGCCTTTGATTGCCCGGTGATTTTAGACCCTGCTATGGGTGACCACGGCAAGCTCTATAAGGGTATCACGGAAGAGCAGGTTTCGGCCATGGCAGATCTGGCATCTATGGCAGAAGTGGTCCTGCCCAATGTGACCGAAGCCTGTATGCTCACAGGCGTGCCCTATCAGCAGCAGACCGACGGACAGGTTTTGCGGATGCTCTCGGAGCGGCTTTGCAGAATGAAGACCAATACTGTGGTCATCACCGGCGTGTCGCCCAACGCGGATAATACCGGCTTTGCAGGATTGCAAAAAGGGGAGGGTATGTTTTCCTATACCGCCCATCGCCGGGATAAGACTCTCCACGGCACAGGGGATATGTTCAGCGCGGTGTTTGCCGGCGCCTATGTACTGGGCCGTGACCCTTTGGAAGCTGCCACCTTGGCTGCCAATTTTGTGGAGCGGGTCATCGACGGCACGCAGGAAGTCACCCCCTACGGCGGCGAATTTGAAGCCCAGCTGCCTTGGCTTTGGGAACAATTATAAAAAATGAACCCTCCGAAGCTGTTTTCGGAGGGTTTTGCTTTATTTTCTTTTCTGAAAGCGGGGGGCGGGGTTGCGTCGGTAGCCGTCTTTGTCAAAATATTTTCTGCACAGGCTGGCTACCACGATCCGGGCCGCCAGAATCAGCACCACCTGCACCAGCAGGCAAACGGTGGCCATAATGGCTACCTGCATCAGGGTCTTGCCGATGAAGAACAGGATCACGATGAGCATTGCTACCGTCAGGCCTGCCCCAACACCGCCGAAGGCAAGGCCTGCGATCTTTTGGGAGAATTGCCAGGCCTCTACGCTGCCCATACCGTAATAGGTGCGGTAGCCGAAATTGTAATTGGCTTCCGGCGCGGGCTTGAACAGGTACAGCGCTGCCAGGATCACCATGGTCACCGGGCCGGCCAGCAGGGCAAGGGCCATCAGTGTTCGCATCAGGCCCAAAAATACGGGCAGCTTGGGCACGAAGGCGGCAAAGTCTATGTCAAACAGCTTGGTTATCAAATCCATAGGGGGAACTCCTTATTTGGTCTCCAGGAAGGTTTCAATCTCGTGGATAAAGCTGCGGACATCCTGGAAACGGCGGTAAACAGAGGCAAAGCGGATATATGCCACCTCGTCCAGAGGCTTGATGCGCTCCATAACCATCTGACCGATGGCGTCGGTGGTGACTTCCCGCTCCAGGGTGTTCTGGATGGTCTGCTCGATCTCTGTGGTGATCCGGTCCAGATCTGCCACATCCACCTGCCGCTTGTCAAAGGCGCGCATCATGGAGTTGAGGATCTTGTTCCGGTCGAAGGTCTGGCGGGAGCCGTCCCGCTTCACAACAATAATGGGCAGGCTTTCCACAATCTCATAGGTGGTAAACCGCCGCTGGCAATTCAGGCACTCTCTGCGCCGGCGGATGCTCTGGCCGTCCTCGGAATGACGGGAGTCTACAACTTTACTTTCCTGGTCGCCGCAAAATGGACATTTCATGGGAAACGCCCTCCTTTTGGTATACATAATATTTATAGTATTATATCAGCAGTTACCCCAACTGTCCAGTATTTTTTTGTCGTGGCGGGTCGCGGGGTGTCAAAAATTGGGATTTTGATATTTTTCTTGCCATAATACAGGGGATATAGTAGAATATCCGTATCAAAAGAGGACAGGTGAACGGTTATGAAGATCAAGACCAAGGCGCTTTCCTATGAGGAAGTTATGGCACTGCCCCGCCCCAAGCACCGCAACCCCTTAAAACCCTTATTTCTGCTGCAGCTGGTGGTACGGGTGCTGGCGATTTTTGACCTGCTGCCCACCAAATTTACCTATAAAACCCACGGTATGGAAAAAATCGGCAGGAAAGAGCCCTGCCTGATTCTGATGAACCATTCCAGTTTTATTGATCTGAAGATCGCATCCCGGATCTTTTTCCCCAAGCCCTACGGTATTATCTGCACCACCGACGGCTTTGTGGGCAAGGGGCTTTTAATGCGGCTGTTGGGCTGCATCCCTACCCGGAAATTCGTCAGCGATATGACCCTCATCCGGGATATGGAATACCTGCTGAAGAAAAAGAAAACCAGTGTTCTGATGTATCCGGAGGCCGGGTATTCCTTTGACGGAACGGCCACCCAGCTGCCCCGGAAGATGGGCGTACTGCTGAAAAAGTTAGGTGTGCCGGTGGTGACGGTCATCACCCAGGGCGCCTTTGCCCGGGACCCCCTGTATAACTGCCTGCAAAAGCGCAGGGTACAGGTACGGGCGGATGTAAAATGCCTTGCCACCGCCCAGGAGCTGAAGAACTTGACCGTTGCCCAGCTGGATGCTATGCTGGACGAAGCTTTCTGCTTTGACAATTTCCGTTACCAGCAGGAAAACAAGATCGTCATCGACGAGCCATTCCGGGCAGACGGCTTAAACCGTATTTTATATAAGTGTCCCCACTGTCACACTGAGGAAAAGATGCTGGGGCAGGGGATCACGCTGACCTGCGGCCATTGCGGCAAGGTTTATACCTTGGACGAACACGGTTATCTCACCGCTGAGGACGCAGCCTTTACCCATATCCCCGACTGGTATCACTGGCAGCGGCAGCGGGTGCGGAAAGAATTGGAAGACGGCGCTTACCGTATGGAAAAAGATGTGGCCATTGCCATGCTGGTGGATACCAAGGCATTATATATGGTAGGCGAGGGTGTGCTCACCCACGATGAAAATGGCTTCCGGCTTACCGGCTGCGACGGAAAACTGGACTATTCCCAAGGCCCGTTGGCCTGCCATACCTTAAATGCGGACTACTACTGGTATGAGATCGGCGATGTGATCTGTATCGGCAATCAAGACGCCCTGTACTACTGTTTTCCCAAGGACGGCGATGTGGTCACCAAGACCCGCCTTGCCACCGAGGAGCTTTATAAGCTGAAGAAAAAAAGCAAAGCGACCGTCGCGGTATAGTGGAGTTTTGTGAAAAAATCGTGAATTTTTCCTTGCATTTTGTCGGAAAAAGCAGTATAATTTTAGGCAGAAATAAAATCTGAGAAAGGAGAAGGTGTCTGACCGTAACAGGGTGACATTTTCTCCTTTTTTGCAGGTTAACATTTCGGAAAAAGAAAAATGGGAGGAAACAACATGAATTTGATCTACGGCATCAAAGACAAACCCAAGTTTGGCCAGCTGCTGGTCTTCGCATTCCAGCAGGTTCTGGCAATTCTGGCTGCTACCATTCTGGTTCCCGCCATCATCGGTAACGGTATGAGCCAGTCTGCTGCTCTGTTCGGCGCAGGCGTGGGTACCATCGTTTACCAGCTGTTCACCAAGTTTAAGAGCCCTGTGTTCCTGGGTTCTTCCTTCGCCTTCATCGGCTCTATGTTCGCAGCCTTTGGCGGCGCAGCTTCCGCTTCTGCCGGCTACACCGGTATTTTGATGGGCGCTGCTTTTGCCGGCTTGGTGTATGTTGTCATCGCCATTGTGGTTAAGATCGTTGGCGTTAAGTGGATCAACAAGCTGATGCCTCCTGTGGTTATCGGACCCACCGTTGCTCTGATCGGTCTGTCCCTGGCTGTCAATGCCGTTAACGACCTGAAGGTCGGTAAGGTTGTAGATGCAGCCGGCGTTTCTCTGGCCAGCCCCTATGTGGCGCTGATTACCGGCATTATCACCCTGTTTGCAATCTTCTGCTTCTCTGTCTACGGCAAGAAGATGGCCAAGCTTATCCCCTTCGTGCTGGGCATTCTGGTGGGCTACATCGTTGCCACCATCTTCACCGTCATCGGCATTGCTACCGACAATGTTGCCCTGCAGCTGATTAACTTCGCTGCTTTCAAGGAAATGGAGATCTTCGCAATCCCCGACTTCACCTTCCTGGAGGCTATGAAGGGCGTTAAGGACATTGACGGCGCATTCATCGCTACGGTTGCGGTTGCATATGTTCCTGTCGCTTTCGTTGTGTTCGCTGAGCACATTGCTGACCACAAGAACCTGTCTTCTATCATCGGCACCGACCTGCTGGAAGAGCCCGGTCTGCACCGCACCCTGCTGGGTGACGGCATTGGCTCTGTCGCCGGCGCTATCTTCGGCGGCTGCCCCAACACCACCTACGGCGAGTCCGTTGGCTGCGTGGCTATCACCCGAAACGCTTCCGTAATCACGGTTACCACCGCTGCCATCATGAGCATCGTGATCTCCTTCTTCGGTCCCTTCGTCACCTTTCTGTCCTCCATTCCCAACTGCGTTATGGGCGGCGTGTGCGTGGCGCTGTACGGCTTTATCGCTGTGTCCGGTCTGAAGATGATTCAGAAAGTCGATCTGAACGCCAGCAAGAACCTGTTTGTGGTTGCTTCCATTCTGATCCCCGGCATCGGCGGTCTGAGCGTTTCCTTCGGCGCCAACGGCGAGGTCACTCTGACCACCATCGCTTGCGCGCTGATCCTGGGCATCCTGGCCAATACCATGCTTGCCAAGGGTAAGGAAGAGTAATCCTTAAAATATTCCGTAACAAAAAGCTCCCGTTTTTGAAACGGGAGCTTTTGTTTCTGTTGACATCGCCCATCATAGGATGTAATATAATTTGTATCTCTTTTGAAAAGGAAAATGACAATGAAAAACACCGTATTTTCGGCGGCGGATATTCTTCTGCCTGCCTATGACTGCAGGGATGAAAAATTCGAAAAATGGGCGGTGATCGCCTGCGACCAGTTTACCAGCCAGCTGGAATATTGGTCTGAGGCGGAGGCGTTTGTGGGGGACGCGGCCAGCACCCTGTCTCTGATCCTGCCCGAAGCCTATCTGGAAACAGAAAAGGAAGCGGCCCACAAGGCGCGCATCGATGCGGCTATGAAAACCCTCCCCGAGACGCTGAAATGCTACCCGGACACCTTTGTGTATCTGGAAAGAACCCTGCCCGACGGCAAGCTCCGCCGGGGCGTCATTGGCAAGGTGGATCTGGAAGCATATGACTTCTCTCCCGATTCCAAGTCCAACATCCGCGCCACCGAGGCCACCGTTTTAGAGCGGATTCCGCCCCGGGTGGCCGTGCGCCGTGAGGCAACCGTTGAGCTGCCCCATGTGATGATCTTCTGTGACGACAGAGAGGATAAAGTTTTCTCCTATCTGACCAATAACAAGGGTAATTTCCCGGTGCTTTACGATTTTCCCCTAATGCAGGGCGGCGGCAAGGTCACCGGTTATGCAGTGAAGGCCAGCCAGCTGGAGGCGCTGATTGGAGAATACGAGGAGAACAACGCCCATAAGCTGATGTATGCCATGGGCGACGGCAATCACTCCCTGGCATCTGCCAAGGCGCTGTACGAGGAGATCAAGGCCAAAATCGGCAGCGAGGCGGCCCAAAATCATCCTGCAAGATACGCCCTTGCGGAGATCGTGAATCTGGGCGAAGAAGCCATTGCGTTTGAGCCTATCTACCGTCTTTTGAAGAATGTGGATGCAGAAAGCTTTATGGCAAAGCTACCCGCAGAGGGCAAGGCTGTCAAGGCCTACTGGGCGTCTGGCGAGAAGACAATCTATTTCCCTGAGACGAACGCTCTGACCATTGGCAGTATGCAGGATTACATCGACGATTATATTAAGGAAAATCCTCAGGTGGTTTGTGACTATATCCACGGTGAGGGAGATTGTATCGCTTTGGGAAAGACAGAAAATTGTCTGGCTATGATTTGCGGCGGCATCGAAAAGGAAGAACTTTTCGACTATGTGGAAAAGTACGGCTGTCTGCCCCGCAAGACCTTCTCTATGGGCGAAGCCCGCAGCAAGCGGTATTATCTGGAAGCCAGAAAGATCCAATAAGACCAACCGCCCCCTTCAATTGAAGGGGGCGGTATTTGCTTTTAAAATGTAGGGGCGACCATTGGTCGTCCGTTCAATTATTTGATTCGTTTTCCGTTCAGCACGGCCTCTACCAGCTTGTCCCCGTCATAACGGAGCTTTAAAAGAAAGAAAGGCGTGTCCTGCCACAACAGGTCCAGGAAAATCTTGTCCCCCTCCCAGGTGGGAAGGCTGTCCAGAAATTCCCGGCTGACCCACTGAAGCTCTCCTTCGTCGCATTCTTTCAATTCTCCTGCAAAACCGTCGGCGGTGAACAGGTACATATACTCCCCGTCCCAAGGCCCGTTGGTGAGAAAGGTCACGATGCCCCGGCATTTCCAATTTGTCAGGGTCAGGCCGGTCTCTTCCTTGGCCTCCCGCAGCAGGCATTCGTCCGGCGTTTCGTCGGCTTCGAATTTGCCGCCGATGCCGATCCATTTGTCCTGATTGACATCATTTTTCTTTTTGACCCGGTGGAGCATCAGAACCTCGTTGCCCCGGGTGATATAGCATAGGGTGGTGTTGTGCATAACTTTCTCCTATTTTACCAAACGGATGGCGTGGTGCAGATTGGTGACGGTCACATTGCCCCGGCTCGGCTCTTTTTCGCCGTCCAGCGTCCAAAAAATATCCGCATCGGTGTAAACTTTTGCTTGCCGGGTGCTGCGGAAGGTGAGCATACGGCAGTTATACTGCTGCTTTTGCACTGCGGCAATGCACTCGGCAATCTCGCTCAATTCCCGAGGGGCGCGTACCAGCAGTACTTCAAACAATCCGTCGCCCATATCCACCCGGTTGGGGTCTAAGGTGAGGATACCGCCCAGGCTGGTGGAGTTGCACACTGCGCCAAAGAGGTAATCGTCCTCCAATATCTCTCCGTCCAGCTCCAACCGGACGTGAGTCTTGCGGATCTGGGACAGTTCCCGGATGCCCTCCAGCATATAGGCCGTGTGGCCTAAAGCGTTTTTGACGTTCTGGGGGGTGGCGTAGCTGGCTTTTGTAAATGCGCCGAAAGACGCGATATAAGAGAAATACCGCCCGTTAAACATTCCCACATCCAGCGGCTCCGGCGCGCCCTCGACGATCTGCCGGGCAGCGGCCAGGGGGTCTGTGGACAGGTGCAGGGAATGGGCAAAATCGTTGGTAGAGCCGGCGGGAATATAGCCTATGGGAATATCCAGGCCGGCTTCCAGCAGACCGGTGACGGTTTCATTGAATGTGCCGTCACCGCCGCAGCAGACCACAAGGTCCATACCGGGGGCAAGCTGCTTTACTGCGGAAATGGCATCCTTCGGCCCGGCGGTGACATAGGTATGCGCCAAAAAATCCGCTCGGTTGAAGACGGACAAAATATCCGCCAGCGCCTTGTTGGCTTTCTTGGTACCTGCGCAGGGATTGAGGATAAAGAGCATTTTTTTCATAGGTATCACCCAATTGTTACATACTTGTCTTTATTATACCACCGAAGAAAAAATCTGCAAGGGCAATCCTGTCGGCAACAAAAAATTTTCATTTTCTTGACAGGGGTGGGAAATGGGGCTATAATAAAGAAAATTCTATAGGACAGTTCGTGACCATCCTGTCGGTAAATAAAACTAGGGAGTGAGGTGGGCGCAATGCGCTCATTTTTTGTGGGCACGGCTTCGTGTCCATTTTTGTTTCTTGGAGGAAATTATGCAAAAAAAGAGTCGGTTGCTTGCTCATGGGGCTATGATGGCAGCGCTGTATGTGGCGCTGACCTATTTGCAGAACATACTCATTCCCAACTCCGCATCCTTTGCCATTCAGTTCCGGGCATCAGAGGCGCTGTGTGTGCTGGCCCTGTTCACTCCGGCGGCCATTCCGGGTTTGACCATTGGGTGTTTGCTGTTTAATATCAGCTTTGCCGGCGCATTACCGCTGGATTTTTTGGTGGGCAGCCTGGCAACCTTGCTGGCAACCGCCGGTATGTATGCTTTCCGGAATGTGAAGCTTAAGGGCTACCCGCTCCTGGCTATGGTGCTGCCGGCTATCAGTAACGGCCTGCTTGTAGGCTGGGAGCTGAGCGTGTATATTGGCGGTGGCTTTTGGCTCAATGCCCTCTATGTGGCCATCGGCGAGGTGGCGGTGCTGCTGACACTGGGTACGGCCCTGTATTATGCCCTCCGCACCCGGGGTTTGGATAAGCGATTGTTTGGATAAAAAATACCCTTGGGAGATTCCCAAGGGTATTTTTGTTAATCTTCAAACTGCAGAACGTCCTTGTAACGCTCCTTGAAAATGCCGTAGACGGTGTCCAGAATGCTCTGGTTTTCCACGGCCACATAGTTTTCGTTCTCCTCGTCCACCGGCTGGATCTCCAGGATCACGATCTCGTTACTGCCCTCCGGCATCAGCACCAGATATTCCTTGCCATCCAACTCGATGCAGTCCAAATACTCAAAATTGGTATCTGCGCCGTTTTCGTCAGTCAGGGTCAGGATGGATTCTTCTTCCTCCTGCAGGATCTCTTCATTATCCATAGGAATATACCTCCTTCGTCTTTTGTACCTTCATTATAGGAGGGATCGGCCTGCTTGTCAAATGGGAAAAGGCAGGCGCATCAGAAATTCGCTACGCCAGCGGTTTTTAACTGCAGCTGCAGCTTGTCCGCGATGAGGGCGATAAACTCGGAATTGGTAGGCTTACCTTTTGTGTTGGAAACCGTGTAACCAAAGAACCGCTGCAGGGTATCCAGGTCACCTCTGTCCCATGCCACTTCAATAGCGTGGCGGATGGCCCGTTCCACCCGGGAGGGTGTAGTCTGGAATGTTTTCGCCACTTGAGGATAAAGAATTTTGGTGATGGCGTTGATGACATCCATATCCTCCACGGCAATGATAATGGCCTCCCGCAGGTATTGATAGCCTTTGATGTGGGCGGGGACGCCGATCTCGTGAATAATGTTGGTGACCATGGTCTCGATATTCTGCTGGCCGGTGTGACGGCTTGCCGGGGTCCGCAGGTTCTCCCCACCGCGGATCTCCTCCAGCCGTTCTACCAACGCGCTCATATCACAGGGCTTCAGCATCAGATACCGTACGCCCAAATTGGCGGCGGCTGAGGCTACATAGTCGGTGATGAACCCGGATGTGGCCAGCACCGTGGGCTTGGGCTCTGAATTGCTGATGGCTTTCAGTACGCTGATGCCGTCCTTTTTCGCCAGCATCAGATCCAGCACCAGAATATCCGGCTTGTGCTCTGTTACCAGCGCGATGGCCCGTTCGCCGTCGCTGGCGGTGTCCAGGACCCGAAACCGGTCGGTTTGATGTAGGGTTGCGGTAAGGCTGCTGCAAAACTCTTCCGAATTGTCCGCGATGATGACGCGGGTGTGATTGTCCATAACTTCCTCT
>JAFVVI010000048.1 GCA_017502265.1 Oscillospiraceae bacterium | reverse complement strand
TTGCAAGATATTTCCAAGTAACTCTGTCCAGCTCACCGGTTGGTGGCAGCCCGGCCAAGAGCTGAAATGCAGCCAACGCTTCGCTGGTTGGATCGTCCAGTATACCGTTGTGATCCGGTTTGGTGATGCTTGGGTTTTCAGTGGACAGCTGGGTCAGAATGCTTTGCAATAAGTAAATATATGCGTTTTTATCGCCAACGCGAAATACCTGGCCGGGTTCTAAAATGATTTCAATTGGTTCTGCCGGGCCTACCCGGATCAGCGCCAGGTCATATACAGATACGATCCGATCCCAGGTGGCTTGGTCGGCGATACCGGTGATGGGAAGTCCGTAAAGCCGCTGGAAGGCGGTAACAGCTTGCATAGTCGACTGTCCATAGATGCCGTCCGGTACAACGGTAGGCAGCCGTGGGTCATCCTCAGCAATGACACGCAGCATCGTCTGTAGGCTGCGAATGGGTTGCTCCACAAAGGACTCGCCCGGTTTCATCGTACCACCTCCTGTCGAATGGAGTCCTGTTGCCCCATACTGAGATCCCGACCAGGGAACTGGGTGAGGGTCGTTGTTTTGGCGTAGTTCGGCCGTTGCGGTATAGGTGCTGCGCCGTTTCTCCTGAAGTTACCCACAGGGCGGGAAGGCCCAGCAGGGGCGGAGGCTTCTCTGCTTACAGGGAAGGTTTCACCGCTGCGGAGCGTGGTGTTTTCTATGCCTGCAAATTGGTCATAGATCTGGTCCCAGGTGGTTGCATCCACAACACCGGTTTCCGGTAAACGGAAACGACGCTGGGCGGCCAGGACTGCTGCCCGAGTGGCTTGACCGTAAATACCGTCCACAGACACAGGCGGCATCTCAGAAATATAAGCCGACAGTACCGACAGCATATATTGCAGCTGGCGGACCTTTTCACCGGTATCACCCGCCTGCAAGGTGTTTGGCGGTGACCAGTTGATGGCGTAGAATTGCTGACCCTGACTCCGTAGCTCCGACAGGGAATTTACACCTGTGTACAGACGCACCAGTTCATACCAGGTGGCCGGACCTACAATCCCATCCGGTGTCAGGCCGAATATGCGCTGAAATGCCCGTACCGATGTCTCTGTACGGCTGCCGTAAATACCATCAACGGTTGGAATTTTGGGTATAGCAGGGTAGTTTTGCGCGATTCTGTTGAGAGAGGCCTGCACCACTACCACATTTGGTCCTGTGCTGCCTACACGCAGCGGTGTACCGGGGTAGGAGGACATATTTCCACGGATGGGTGCATTGGGAACGATTTCTACATTGCCATAGTAGCTGCGCAGAATTTGGTTGGAATTATATCCCTGAAGCGCAAGATTCTGGCTGCCCCATTGGCTGAGACCCTCACAGGTGACTGTGGTGCCGTTGCAGAATTTTGCAGCAAGGGGTTCTACAAATCCCGGTCTTCGCAAGTAGTCGTTAAACAGTTCATCAACCAACCGGGAGATGTTGTCAAAATAGGCCCTGCCTTTAACAAAGGCCTGGTCATAAGCGGTGGAGCTTGTAATGTCAAAATCATACCCGCGGCTGCGATAAAATTCTGTATATACCCGGTTTAACGCGAAAGATACGATGGCCAGAATATTGGCCCGCAGCGCGCTTTCATCCCAGGTTGGGTATATTTCACTGGATGCTACATTTTTGACATAATCGGAAAAGGAGACAGTTACATTCTCACCGCCGGATGAGGGCGGACCGATGTGGACGGTGATCCTCTGGGGTACAAATGGCGTGACTGTGGGCATTGTACCCCTCCTTAAAGATTTTGTGGCGGCGTGGGGAAGATTTCCAACTTGTTATAGGAATCCGGCAATTCCGACAGAGGAATCATTTCTAAGTTTTGCGTGGTGGTACGGTCGGGAAAAACCTGAAGATTTTCGATTTCAATTGCCTCGTAATTATTCAGCCTGGCGTATAAATTTACCACACCAAAAGGAATCGTATCGGTGTCGGGTCGTTGTCCTGCGGAAAAATCCGGCACAATAACTTCTATCGGTATGTCCAGCGCGCCGTTTCTGTTGGTCAGACGTAATGCAATCGTTGCACCTTCTGGGTCTGTAACGGAAACGGCGACACCCTCCAGCGGAATTTGCGCATAGCTTGTGTAGGCGCGAACCTGTATGTAACCCTTAGCGGACAGAATAACCCCTCCTTTCATAATCCTGTCTATGCTATGCAAGAAATAAAAAAATGTTCCAGGGACTCAAAGAAATCCCTGGAGCTGCTGGTTGTTGACTTGTTCAAAATCGATAAGCTTGTGGGCCAGATCTGCTACCTGCTGATCTGTTTCGGTAAATTGATTGATATTTTTGTAGCCTTTGATAATGCCGCGGGTATTTCCCTGGATCATCATTGCCGCAGCCTTGGAATCCATATCACCGAAGGAAAGCTGAGAACGAGTCATCATATTGGTCATACCCTTGATTGCCGGATTTAGTTCTTTTAATGTCCAGCCTCTGGACAGAGCAATACCGTGGGCTTCCCGCTCAATTGTATCATATTCCTTCAGTTGGGAATTGAGTTCTGTGCGCAGTTCGGTACGAAGGGGAGATTTTAAAATACTGCGAATACCGATCTGGCCCATTTGGGTTGTTTTTAATATCGAAGATAGAATATCTTTGCTGCCTTTCATTTACATCACCGTAGTCAGTATTCCGCATAGGCACCGTTTCTATGCACCTTTTGTATGTAAATACATAAAATATAGGGATGGAAGGGAGCTGATAACAAAATGTGCGCAATTGCAGGAATATTGGGATTACCTTTTGATTCGCAAGTTTTGGATACAATGCTGGGGACGATGCAGCACCGCGGTCCGGATGGCACAGGAAGCTATATGGAGCGCCAGTGTTGCCTGCTGCACAGCAGATTGGCAATCATGGCCCCGAAAGAAGGAAATCAACCTATGTCGTTGCATTGGGGCGATGAGGAGTATGTGATTACTTATAATGGAGAACTGTATAATGCTCCCGAATTACGGGAGAGCCTTAGGGGATTGGGACATGAATTTGCGACCCGAAGCGATATAGAAGTGGTGTTGCATGCCTATGCCCAATGGAAAGAAAAATGCGTTGAAAAATTCAATGGTATTTTTGCGTTTGGTGTATGGGAAAAAAATAGGAAACGATTGTTCCTTGCCCGGGACAGAATGGGTGTAAAACCGCTGTTTTATACTATGTTCTCCGGGGGAATGTTGTTTGCATCGGAGATAAAGACTCTGCTGTCATATCCGGGTGTACCCAGAGAATTGGATAAAAATGGAGCTGCACAGGTCCTTCTGTTGGGGCCAGGAAGAATTCCCGGCTGCGGCGTGCTGAAAAATATTCAGGAGCTGATGCCTGGCTGCTGTGGATATTATTGTTTGGGGGATTGGATGTGGTGGCATTACTGGAAGCTGCGGGACCGGGAGCATCGTGACAGTTTTGAAGAAACTGCTGAATGCGTCCGTTATCTGGTGACCGATGCGATTACCAGACAGATGGTGTCCGATGTTCCTTTTGGTACATTCCTTTCCGGTGGCTTGGATTCCAGTGTTGTCTCTGCGATATGCGCCCGAAACAATGGGGGAGAACCCCTGCACACATTTTCATTGGATTATGAAAATAATGATAAGTATTTTGTTCCGGGGAAGTATCAGCCGAATTCCGACAATAGCTATATTGAAATTATGCAAAAGGAACTGGGCAGCAAACACAGCTGGACAGTTTTGAACCCAAAAGACCTGATCGATGAGCTGGAAAACGCCACAATTGCCCGGGATCTTCCCGGTATGGCAGATGTGGATTTTTCGCTGCTTGCATTCTGCCGCAGGGTACGGCAAGATGTAAAATTGGTCCTGTCCGGAGAGTGCGCAGATGAGATTTTTGGGGGATACCCGTGGTACAGAGATCCGGAAATCAGCGCGTATAACGGATTTCCATGGGCGCAGAATACCCAGCAGCGGGCTGCATTTCTGAATCCGGATATTCTGTCTGATATTGTGCCGGAAGACTTTGTAAACGAGTATTATCTGCAGACTATCAACGATTGTGATATTCTTCCTGGGACATCACCAAAGGAAAAACGAATGAAGGAATTGGTCAATCTGAATCTACGATGGTTTATGCAGACATTGCTGGACAGAAAGGACAGAATGTGTATGGCCTGCGGCCTTGCGGCCCGTGTGCCGTTCTGTGATTACCGAATCGTGGAATATATGTACGGTGTACCTTGGGAATATAAGGACTATCAAAACAAGGAAAAGGGCTTGCTGCGCTATGCAATGGAGGGCATTGTTCCTAATGAGGTGCTTTGGCGGAAAAAGAGTCCTTATCCCAAAACTCACGACCCGGCGTATCTGAAATGTGTTAGCACAATGCTTCGACAGCTATTGGATCGTTGCGACGCACCGATCTACGGAATTATTGACAGGAAGGCGTTGGTGCAATTACTGGAGGGTGATTTTGACAGACCGTGGTACGGACAATTGATGCAGCAGCCGCAGACTATTGCCTATATGCTGCAAATCAATTTCTGGCTGGAACATTACAAAATCAAACTGGTCTAAAGCCGCCTATTTGCAAGAAATCCCAAAATGATGCGCAATTTTAATGCCTTTTTTATATAAAGTAATAATTTTGACATTTTATGTTGTCATTTCAAGTGAAAAGTGCTATTATTAGCTATTATATGTAGCTATGGCAGTATAAGTCGGTTACACTATCAGATTAGGAGGAAAAGATAATGGCAAGAGTTTTCAATTTTTCAGCAGGTCCTGCGGTTTTGCCGGAAGAGGTTTTGGCAGAAGCGGCAGCAGAAATGTTTGATTATAAGGGCACCGGTATGTCCGTAATGGAGATGAGTCATCGATCTAAAGCCTATCAGCAGATCATTGACGAGGCAGAGGCTGATCTGCGGGATCTGATGAACATTCCTGATAATTATAAGGTCCTGTTCCTGCAGGGTGGCGCGTCTCAGCAGTTTGCAATGATCCCCATGAACCTGATGGTAAATGGCGTTGCGGATTACATTGTCACCGGTCAGTGGGCAAAGAAGGCATATCAGGAGGCTCAGAAGTATGGCAAGGCCAATGCCGTTGCATCTTCTGCCGACAAGACTTTCTCTTATATTCCCGATTGCTCCGACCTGCCCATCAGCGAGGATGCGGACTATGTGTACATCTGTGAGAACAATACCATCTACGGCACCAAGTATCACACTCTACCCAATACCAAGGGCAAGATTCTGGTCTCCGATGTGTCCTCCTGCTTCCTGTCCGAACCGGTGGATGTTACCAAGTACGGTATGATCTATGGCGGCGTGCAGAAGAATATCGGACCTGCCGGTGTGGTGATCGCTATCATCCGTGAGGATCTGATCCGCGAGGATGTACTTCCTTGCACACCCACTATGCTGCAGTACAAGATCCACGCTGATAATGGCTCTATGTACAATACACCTCCTTGCTACGGCATCTATATCTGCGGTAAGGTGTTCAAGTGGCTCAAGAAGATGGGCGGCCTGGAGGCTATGAAGGCGATTAATGAAAAGAAGGCAAAGGTCCTGTATGATTTCCTGGATAGCAGCAAGCTGTTTAAGGGTACTGTCCGCAAGGAGGACCGTTCTCTTATGAATGTACCCTTCGTTACCGGCAATGAAGAACTGGATGCTGAGTTTGTCAAGGCTGCAACCGCTGCCGGTTTTGTAAATCTGAAGGGTCACCGTACCGTTGGTGGTATGCGCGCCAGCATCTATAATGCTATGCCCATCGAGGGTGTTGAAAAACTGGTTGCCTTTATGAAGGAATTTGAGGCAAGTCATACGTAAGAAAGAGGGATAATTATGTTCCAGTATCACTATTTAAACAATATCTCCGATAAGGGCACCGCTCTTTGGTCGGAGAATTATGAGAAAACCGAAAATGTGAATGATGCCCAGGCGATCGTTGTTCGCAGCGCAGCTATGCACGATATGGAGTTTTCCCCTGAGCTGCTGGCCGTTGCCAGAGCTGGCGCAGGCGTGAATAATATTCCCCTGGACCGCTGCGCCCAGGAGGGCATCGTAGTGTTCAATACCCCCGGCGCTAATGCTAACGGCGTTGTGGAAATGGCGCTGTGTGGTATGCTGCTGGGCAGCCGTGATGTGATCGGCGGCATTAACTGGGTGCAAACCATTAAGGATACGCCCGATGTCGGTAAGCAGGTTGAGAAGGGCAAGTCCAAATTTGCAGGTAATGAAATTAAGGGCAAGAGCCTGGGCGTTATCGGTCTGGGTGCTATCGGCGGTCCTCTTGCCAATGCGGCCCGCAAGCTGGGTATGGAAGTATACGGCTGCGACCCCTTTATTTCCATTGATGCTGCATGGCGCTTGGATAGTCACATCATTCATGTAAAGACCCGTGACGAAATCTACGAAAACAGCGACATCATCACCCTGCATGTGCCTCTGCTGGATGACACCAAGAAGATGATCAACCGGGAAGCCATCGCTAAGATGAAGGACGGCGTGATTATTCTGAATTTCGCCCGCGACCTGCTGGTCGATGACGAAGCCATGGAAGAGGCGCTGAAATCCGGCAAAGTGAAGCGTTACATTACCGACTTCCCCAACGATAAGACTGCCGGTATGGAGGGCGTGGTTGCCATTCCTCACCTGGGTGCATCCACTGAGGAGTCCGAGGACAACTGCGCGAAGATGGCTGTCCGCCAGGTAATGAACTATCTGGAAAACGGCAACATTGTCAATTCTGTGAATTTCCCCAACTGTGATATGGGTAAGTGCACCAAGGCCTCCCGTATCACCATTCTCCACAAGAACATTCCCAATATGCTGAGCCAGCTGACCAATGTTCTGGCCTCAGAGAATATCAATATCTCCGACCTGCTCAATCGTTCCAAGGGCGAGTATGCTTATACTATGTTCGACCTTGACAGTGTTCCCTCTGCAACGGCAGTTGAGAAACTTGCTCAGGTCGAAGGCGTTATCCGCGTCAGAGAGATTGATCTGTAAACAAAAACAGCCACCGACCTATGTCGGTGGCTTTTTGTCATTTACCCAACTCTTGATTGCGCTTATATGCGGCTTTTACGCAATCAGCAACAATCCTGTCAAAGTCGTTGTCGTCGAAAACCTTGACGCCTGCCAAGGTGCTGCCGCCGGGGGAACACACTGCGTTCTTCAGCTCTACAGGCGTTCTTCCGTCCTGCTGGACCATTTTTGCAGCGCCGATCATAGTGGCTGCTGCGTACATCAACGCCTTTTCCTTGGGAACACCGCAGGCAACAGCGCCCTCTGCCAATGCATCCACAAACATATACATATAAGCAGGTCCACAGCCGGAAACCACGCCGGCAGCATCGATCAATTCTTCGGCCAGCAAGTCCCATTGCCCGCAAGGCGCAGCATCCTTTAAAAATGCAGTCAGGGTTGCGTCATCCACAAGGGAATTGTGACAGTACAAAATCATACCGGAGCCAACTGCCACAGGAGTGTTAGGCATAATGCGGATCACGGGCAGGGAAGTGCCGATCAGATTTTCAATCTTCTCAACGGTAATGCCTGCTGCCATAGAAACAACGAGAGGCTTATGCTTTTCAAAATAAGGACGCAGGGGAGCAAGCACATCAGCCATAACCTGGGGCTTGACTGCCAGAAATACGCAATCACAGTTACTGATAACGGTTTCGTTATCGCCACAGGTGCAGCCAAGTTGTTTGGCAAGAATGGCAGCTTTTTCTGTTGGGTCTGATAAAATAATGTTTTTTGTGCTGTTAGACAAAGCCTTGGCAATAGAACCACCCATGTTGCCACAGCCAATAAATCCGTATTTCATAATTCTCTCCTATCTAATGTGACCATCGCCATCGATGATGTATTTATAGCTGGTCAGTTCCCGCAGACCCATAGGGCCTCTTGCATGAAGCTTTTGTGTGGAAATGCCCATTTCGCAGCCCAATCCAAACTCGCCACCGTCGGTGAAACGGGTAGATGCGTTCACATACACGGCCGCACTATCGATGCTGACAGTGAATACGACTTTGGCGGTGTTGCTGTTTGTGACGATTGCTTCACTGTGTCCTGTGGAGTGTGCAGAGATGTGCGCAACGGCCTCATCCACACCGTCTACGCATTTTACTGCAAGAATGTAGTCCAGGAACTCGGTGTCGAAATCCTCAGGCTTGGCAGGTGTACCGGGAATGATACCGGCGGCAGTAGTATCCAACCGTAATTCTACAGGTGTCTGCCCGGACGCAGACCGATGGGTGACCAGCTTGTCATATACCATAGGCAGGAACTTTTCGGCAATCTCTTTATCTACCAATAGTACTTCCTCTGCGTTGCAGACGCTGGGACGGCTGGTTTTGGCATTCTCAATGATATTTAAAGCCATATCAAGATCGGCGGTTTTTTCTACATAAATATGGCAAATGCCGGTGCCGGTAGCAATGCAGGGGACAGTAGCCTGCTGTACACATGCATTGATAAGACCTGCGCCGCCGCGGGGAATCAGCAGATCGACATAGCCTTGCGCCTTCATAAGTTTGGTGGCGCTATCACGGGTGGTGTCCGTAACAAGATTCACTGCGTTTTCCGTAACACCTGCGGCCTGTAATCCGGATCGTAACGCTGCCACAATAGCGCTGGCAGAACGGAAGGCTTCCTTGCCGCCGCGAAGTATGCAGACATTGCCGCTTTTCAGCGCCAATGCTGCCGCATCGCTGGTGACATTAGGACGGCTTTCGTAAATAATTGCAACAACGCCGATAGGACAGGATACCTTGCGGATGGCCAGACCGTCTTTTCGGATATACTCGTCCAGTTCCAGACCTACGGGGTCAGGAAGGGCAGCAACATCCCGGATACCCTGGGCCATACCTTCGATCCGTTCTGGAGTCAGGCGCAGTCTGTCCAGCATAACCGTGGAGATCGAACCTGTGGCATCTGCAATATCCTGTGCGTTGGCTGAAAGAATATTATCCATCTGCTGTATTAAGGCATCTGCCATTGCAAGAAGCGCCTTGTTTTTTTGTTCCGACGAAAGTAGATTCACTTTCGTTTTGGCTGCCTTGGCAGCTTGCAGCATATCAATCATACTTTTTTCTCCGTAAATGTTGTGCCAATGGACTTGCCGTCCATAATGGCATAGAGGTTATTGGGGTTGTCACCGTTTGTGATGATCATATCGCAGCCACAGGAAAGGCAGATCTTAGCGGCTTCCAGTTTTGTTACCATACCGCCTGTACCTAAGTTGCTGTTACTGACGCCGGCAAGGGATAAAATGGCATCGTCAACCTTATTGATGCAAGGAATCAGTGTTGCACTGGGGTCCAGATGGGGATCTGCGGTGTAAAGACCGTCGATGTCAGAAAGCAGTACCAGCTTATCTGCTTTCACACTTTGGGCAACAATCGCGGCAAGGGTATCGTTATCACCGATGACGATCTCCTTGGTTGCAACCGTGTCGTTTTCGTTGATAATGGGAATGGTCCCCAGTTCCATCAACCGGGCAAGGGTGTTGCTGAAATTGGTGTGACGCACATCGTTTTCCACATCTTCACTGGTAATGAGCAGCTGGGCCACAATGTGATTGTATTCTCCAAAGAGTTTATCGTATATGTACATCAGTTCACACTGACCCACTGCAGCAGCTGCCTGCTTAGTGGGAATATCCTTGGGCCGCTCTTGCAGCCCCAATTTACCGGTACCCATACCGATAGCGCCGGAGGAAACCACAATTACCTGGTTTCCTGCATTTTTAATATCGCTGATCACCTTGCAAAGCTCTTCCACCCGGCGGATATTTAAGTGACCGCTGGAGTGGGCAAGGGTGCTGGTTCCGATTTTAATGACGATTCTCATAAGGATCCTCCCGAATATTACATTGCGTCATATATAGAATGGAATTATTATATACCTCTTTCTTCCATAAATAAAGAGGTAATTCCGCTAATTTTTACAAAAAATACACGCAATAACATAACAATGTGCAAAAAGAGATTGTTTTCAGTTCTGCATATGCAATTGCGGTGTAGTTATTAGCGGAAATGTCGAAAGATCTTTTCTGTCCAAATCTGTGTTATACATGCAGACTCCTGTGATCTGAGAATGCTCATAAGTGGTATAGTAGTAGATGCCTTTATCTGTGTTGCAACAACTGGTGTAAATGGTTTTTTCGTAGAGATCGCCCACTTTGGCGCAGCCGTTTTGCTGTTCTGCAGAACGAAGAATGTGAAAGAATTGGTTGACCGCGGCAGTTTCGGCATCGTCACATTCCGAGTTCAGCTTCACGAAGGCAGCCCGGATAAACCGGGAGGCAGAGGACAAGTCGCCAGGAAGACCAATTGCCCCTATACCGCGGCTATAAGGTGTGATCATACAATCTGGGGCGAATCGGTTAATCGGCTCCTCACGGGTGAGATTCATAAAATTTGCCAGATTGTGCATATGAAAATCGAAGGGCGGGTTGTTGGTTAGTACGCCGATGGGGTTGTCATAGATGTTGATTCCGTCCACGGTAGGTTCCACGGTAAGGGATTCATTTTTGTCTGCAATGATCCAATGCAGTGGGCTGAGGGGATATTTGTCACTAAAGGGTGTATTTACTAAATTCAAGCGAGCGAGGAGACCTTTGGCTTGATAAATGTCCTTACACTGAGAGAGAATCCACGGAATAAATTCAAAGGGTGTAATATTGTCAGCATCCTCTTTATAAGACAGGTATACAGCATTCCCCGGGAAATACAGGCCCGCCATGCTTAATCCGTACTCGTTGGTGGCATCGAAATACAACGGATAGTTGTCCGCAACCACCGCCATTCCGATCATCGAAAAATGATGTACGGAAGCTTCCTTGTAACGGTAATGAAAAGGGTAATTCCTGGGTGTGACAACCACACGTTCGCCAAAATCGTATTCAAAGTCCAGATTTCTTCCAAAATAATGATCTTTTTTTGAAAAGGTAACGGCTGTGCACATATATTTTTCTCCTATTTTGTTTGGTATAATTGTAGTATTTGCGGTATTTACCGAAGTATTCCGAAATAATGTGTTGCATATATTAAAAATGATATACAGGTATCAAAATAAGCATTTTATAAATTCGTCTGAATTCGGTATAATTCTACTGATATAGAACTATATGTTCAGAGCGTAAATGTTCTGATAAATAAGGCCTATGATGTAATGTGAAATGGAGGCAATACAGATGGCAAAACTTACATATTCCTACTTTCCGGGCTGTACACTGAAGACCAAGGGAAAAGACCTGGACAAATACGGAAGACTGGCTGCCCAGGCGCTTGATTTCGAACTGGAGGAGCTTGCGGATTGGCAGTGCTGTGGCGCTGTATATCCTATGGCTAAGGACGAGATCGCTACACGGCTCAGCTCTGTCCGTGCATTGGCTTCTGCGAAGGCGCAGAGCAGAGAGCTTGTGACCCTTTGTTCTGCTTGCCACCATGTCATTAAGCGGGTGAATCTGGATGTACAGAATGATGATGAGATTTGCCAGAAGGTAAACCGCTACTTAAAGCTGGATACGCCTTACGCCGGCGAGACAAATGTGCTGCATTATCTCGAGGTCCTGCGTGACCGTGTGGGTTTTGATAACCTCAAGGCAAAGGTGGTAAGGCCCTTGACCGGTATGAAGATCGGCGCCTACTATGGTTGTCTGCTCCTCAGACCCGGCAAGGAAATGGGTTTTGATAATCCTGAGAATCCCACCATTATTGAGGATTTTATCCGCGCAATTGGCGCTGAGCCTGTGATCTACGCCCGCAGGAACGAATGCTGCGGCGGTTACTGTACATTGGAAAATAAAGCCTACGCCCAAAAGCAGGTAGATGCCATTATGGACAATGCCAAAGCACAGGGCGCAGAAATGCTGGTCACGGCCTGCCCCCTTTGTATGTATAATCTGAAGAACAATGCTGCTGACGGCCTGGAAGTGAAGTACTTTACAGAACTTCTGGCGGAGGCATTAGGTGTGAAGGAGAATGCAGAATGATTGATTTTGTGAAACGAATCTCCGGTGTCAACCCGAGAAAATGTATGAAGTGCGGCAAGTGCACGGCCTCTTGCCCGGCGTTTGACGAAATGGAGTATCATCCCCATCAGTTTGTGGACATGGTGGAAAACGGCCGTATCGACGAACTGATGAATTCCAAGGGAATTTATACCTGCCTTAGCTGCTTTGCCTGTGTCGAGCGGTGCCCCAGGAATGTGGAACCTGCAAAGGTGATCGAGGCGGTGCGAACTGCGGTGATCCGTAAGCAGGACGGCAACCACTTGAAGCCTGATGCAATTCCTGCGCTGCTGGACGAGGAACTGCCGCAGCAGGCCATCACAAGCGCATTCAGAAAATACAGAAAGTGAGGAGAAGATAGATGCAGAGAATCGGTGTATTTGTCTGCTGGTGCGGCAGTAACATTGCGGCAACAGTAGATGTGGAAAAGGTTTCTCAGGTTCTTGCCCAGGAACCCGGCGTTGTCTTCTCCACCAACTATCAATATATGTGCTCTCAGGCTGGTCAGGAGATGATCCAGGAGAGCATCCATAAGTACAATTTGACAGGTGTAGTCATCTGTTCCTGTTCCCCCAGAATGCATGAGGCCACCTTCCGTAAGACCTGCGAGAAGGCTGGACTGAACGGTCATATGGTGGAGATCGCCAATATCCGTGAGCAGTGCTCCTGGATTCATAAAGATAAGGATGTGGGCACAGAGAAGGCAGTTGTGCTGGGCCGCGCCGCTATTGCCAAGGTGCATTTGAACGCGCCTTTGACCGCCGGTCAGAGCCCTGTCAAGAAGCGTGCGTTGGTCATCGGCGGTGGTATTGCCGGTATCCAGACGGCTTTGGATATTGCCGATGCTGGCTTTGATGTAGACATCGTGGAAAAGCAGCCTACCATTGGCGGTAAAATGACCCAGATCGATAAGACATTCCCCACGCTGGACTGCGCCGCCTGTATTCTGACCCCTAAAATGGTGGATGCCGCCCAGAATGAGAAGATTCATATTTATTCCTATGCTGAGGTGGAGTCTGTCAAGGGTTTTGTGGGTAATTTCAACGTAACAATCAAGAAGAAGGCCCGGTATGTGGATGAAACAAAGTGTACCGGCTGCGGCCTGTGTACGGAGAAGTGTCCCCAGAAGAAAGTGCCCAATGCATTTAATTTGGGTCTTGATAACCGGCGCGCCATTTACATACCTTTTGCCCAGGCTGTGCCTAAGGTTGCTACCATTGACGCAGACTACTGCACAATGCTCAAGTCCGGCAAATGCGGTGTCTGCTCTAAGGTCTGTACTGCCGGCGCCATCGATTATAAGCAGAAGGATGAACTGATTGAGCAGGAGTACGGCGCTATTGTTGTTGCCACCGGCTTTAATCCTATTAAGCTGGACAAGTACGACGAATTTGCCTATTCCCAGAGCCCGGATGTGGTTACCTCGCTGGAGTTTGAGCGGCTTATGAATGCTGCCGGTCCTACCGGCGGTACACTGCTGCGCCCCTCTGACGGTACGCATCCCCACACCATCGTGTTTGTGCAGTGCGTAGGCTCCCGTTGCGATGACGGCCGCGGTAAATCCTACTGCTCCAAGATTTGCTGTATGTATACCGCTAAGCACGCAATGCTCTGCCGTGAAAAGTACCCTGATACAGATGTCTATGTGTTCTATATCGATGTGCGTACCCCTGGTAAGAACTTTGATGAGTTCTACCGCCGTGCAGTAGAGGAATACGGTGTGCATTATGTTAAGGGCATGGTTGGCAAGGTCGTACCCCAGGACGGTAAGCTGAAAGTACAGGCTTCCGACCTTTTGGGCGACCGTCAGCTGCATATTGATGCGGATATGGTGGTTTTGGCTGCGGCCATTGAGCCGGACGAAACGGCCCGTCCTTTGGCAACCAAGCTGACTGCTTCTATGGACACCAACGATTTCTTCACCGAGGCACACCCCAAGCTGCGGCCCGTAGAGAGCCCCACTGCCGGTATTTTCCTGTCCGGCGCATGCCAGGGTCCCAAGGATATTCCCGAGACGGTTGCCCAGGCCAGCGCGGCTGCTGCAAAGGTGATCGGACTTCTGTGCAAGGACAGCCTGACCTGCAACCCCTGTACCGCCCAGCCGGACGAGCTGATGTGCAATGGATGCAGCAGCTGTGAAAAGGTTTGTCCCTACGGCGCAATTACCTATGCGGATAAAGAATTCCGCGGACCTAACAGAACAACCCTTATTCGCCGTATGGCCCAGGTCAATCCTGCGGTTTGTCAGGGCTGCGGCGCTTGTACCGTTGCTTGCCCCAGCGGCGCTATGGACTTGAAGGGTTTCTCCAATAAACAAATTATGGCGGAGGTGGACGCAATATGTCGGTAAATGAACAGTTTCAGCCTACAATCGTTGCATTTTGCTGCAACTGGTGTTCCTATGCAGGCGCTGACTTAAGCGGCACCAACCGGCTACAGTATCCTGCCAATGTAAAGATTATTCGTATTCCTTGCTCCTGTCGGTTGAATCCTATGTTCATCCTTCGCGCCTTCCAGAGAGGCGCAGACGGCGTGATTCTGTGCGGTTGCCACCCTGGTGACTGCCACTACACAACCGGTAACTACTATGCCCGCCGTCGTATGACTCTGCTGTTCTCTATGCTCGACTTTATGGGCATTGAGCGGGGCAGAACCCGTGTGGAATGGGTTTCCGCAGCTGAAGGTGCAAAGTTTGCAGCTACAATGAATGAATTTGTAGAGACCATTACCAAATTAGGACCGAATCGGAGATTGGAGGATTTACGATGCAGCAAAGAGTAAAAGAAAAAGCATTGGAACTGCTCCGCAACGGTACGGTTGACCGGGTGATCGGCTGGAAGACCGGTGAGTTCTTCTATGACCTGACACCTGCGGTGTTTGAAACCGCTGAGGAGATTGAAAAGGATTTTGTATTCTCCGGTTTCTCCGGCGCAAATCTTTCCAAATATGCCATTGCCCAGTCCCGCGCTGCTGGCAAGACGGCTATTTTCCTGAAGCCCTGTGATTCCTATTCCTTCCAGCAGCTATTGAAGGAGCACCGAATCCTGCGGGAGAACATCTATATTGTTGGCATTGCCTGTGAGGGTATGCTGGATATGGAAAAGATCCGCGCCGCCGGTTGTGAAGGTGTTGTATCCGTCAAAGAAAACGGGGAGGAACTGATCGTTGAGACCTTGTACGGCGACAGAACACTGTCCCGTAAGGACTGCTTACTGGAGCGCTGCGCTGTTTGCAAGAGTAAGAAGGTCGTAATCTTCGACGAGATGCTGGGCGAGCAGGGCGACGAGCAGGAGACTGCCCGTTTTGACCGTGTTGCCGAGTTGGAGGCTATGACCCCGGAAGAGCGCTTTGCGTTCTGGAGAGGGGAGTTGTCCCGTTGTATTCGCTGCAATGCCTGCCGCAATGTTTGTCCGGCCTGCAGCTGTGAAAAGTGTGTCTTTGACAACGATAAATCCGGCGTTCGGAACAAGGCTGCAGCCGATCCCTTTGAGGAGAATCTGTTCCACATCATTCGCGCTTTCCACGTGGCCGGTCGCTGCACAGACTGTGGTGAATGCAGCCGTGTCTGCCCCCAGAATATCCCCCTCCACCTGCTAAACCGGAAGTTTATTAAGGATATCAATGAACTCTACGGTACATATCAGGCCGGCGCGGATATGGAGACCAAGTCTCCGCTGACTGACTTTACCACAGACGACTGTGAACCCTCTATCGTCCACGAAAGAGGAGGTGTCAAGTGATGAAGAAGATTGCCCGTTCTGAATTGAATGCTCTGTTTGCAGCGATTGCAGAGCAAAAGCAGTTATTTATTCCCGCTGACAACACTGCCGGACAGGCCGAGTTCATCCTTTGGAAGGATGGCGTTGCCCTAACCGAAAAGCTGAATACTACCCGCAGCGCCAAGGACCTGTTCTTCCCTCAGGTGGAGAATCTTGTGAATTTTAAGGTTTCTGATAAGAAGATGGAGATCATTGAAAACCGTGATCCTGCCGCGCCTTTTGTGGTATTTGGTGTTCGCGCCTGCGACTGCCGTAGCTTTGATATTCTCGATTCTGTTTTCCTCAGTGAGCCTGTGGATACCTTCTACAAGGCACGCCGTGAAAATGGTATTATTGTGACCCTGGGCTGTACAAAGCCTGCCGAGACGTGCTTCTGTGGCGCATTCGGCATTGACGCAGCAAATCCTGCCGGCGATGTCACTTGCTGGCTGGATGGCGAAACCTTGTACTGGAAGTCCAATACCGATAAGGGCAAGGCGCTGACTGCAGCATTGTCTGTGCTGACAGACTGTGATGAAAATGCAGTCGTAGCGATTCAGGAAAATACACGGAAGATTCTTGAAAAGTTGCCGCTTAATAATCTGGATTTGTCCGGCTTTGAAAGCGACAAATTGATGGAGCTGTTTAACAATCCTGCTTGGACAGAGCTGTCTGAGAGCTGCCTGGGCTGCGGCACCTGCACCTTCGTCTGTCCTACCTGCCAGTGCTACGATGTTCAGGATTTCGACAACGGCAGGGAAGTGCGGCGTTTCCGCTGCTGGGACAGCTGTATGTATTCCGATTTCACAATGATGGCCCACGGTACAAACCGTCCTACCCAGAAAGAGCGTTTCCGTCAGCGGTTTATGCACAAGCTTGTGTACTATCCCAGCAATAACAACGGTGTCTTTGGTTGCGTAGGTTGCGGCAGATGTCTGCAGAAGTGCCCCATCCATATGAATATCGTAAAAGTAGCAAAGAAACTGAAGGAGGTGGCCAAATGAGACAGGATCCTTTGATTCCCATGCTTGGTGAGGTCACCATGATCCGCACCGATACACCGGATGTCAAGACATTCCGTGTGGTTGGCATTGATGGCAAAAAGCCTTTTGAACACATTCCCGGACAGTGCGCTATGCTGTCCATCCCCGGTGTGGGTGAGGCGCTGTTCTCTATTACATCGTCTCCCACAGAGCCGGATTATGTTGATTTTTCTATCAAAAAATGCGGTTGTGTGACCACCTGGCTCCATTCTATGGACGTGGGTCAGCAGGTAACGATCCGCGGACCTTACGGTAACGGCTTCCCTGTAGATACTGAACTGGCGGGAAAGGACCTTCTGTTTATCGCCGGCGGTATCGGTCTTGCACCTCTGCACTCTGTCATCAACTACTGCCGCCATTACCGTGACCGTTACGGAAAGATCGATATTGTCTACGGTTCCCGTTCCAAGGATGATCTTGTGGACTATCCTGAGATTATCGACGAATGGTGCAAAGAGGACGGTATCAATGTCCACCTGACCATCGACAATCCCCAGGAGGGATGGGACGGTCATGTGGGATTTGTTCCCAACTTTGTAAAGGAATTGGCCTTTGACACCTCAAAGACGGTTCTGATGTGTGGACCTCCCATTATGATTAAGTTCACCTTGGCCGGTCTGCAGGAGTTAGGTTTTGATAAGAGCCAGGTCTACACCACCTTTGAACTTAAGATGAAGTGCGCGCTGGGTAAGTGCGGTCGCTGCAATATCGGCGACAAGTATGTCTGTAAGGATGGTCCTGTCTTCCGCTTGGATGAGATGGACGAACTGCCGGACGAATACTAAGGAGAAATTGCTATGGAAAATTTAGTTACTGTCTATTTTTTCGGAAAGAAGTATGAAGTTCCGGAAAGTCTGACCATTATGGAGGCAATGGAGTATGCCGGTTATCAGCTGGTACGAGGCTGCGGCTGCCGTAATGGCTTTTGCGGTGCATGCGCTACCATTTACCGTATCGCCGGTGACCGTACTCTGCGTACCTGCCTTGCCTGCTCTACCAAAGTGGAAAACAATATGTTTGTTGCCACACTGCCGTTCTTCCCGCTGGTGAAGGCTGTATACGATATTGAGAAGGTCAAGCCTACTGAGCAGATCATGATGCAGCTGTATCCTGAAATCTATTCCTGCATCGGCTGTAATGCCTGCACCAATGCCTGTACACAGGAACTCAATGTTATGCAGTACATCGCTTACGCCCAGCGCGGTGAGTATGAAAAGTGCGCCGAGGAATCCTTTGACTGCGTGATGTGCGGCGTTTGCTCCTCCCGGTGTCCTGCTGAGATTTCCCATCCCCAGGTTGCAATGCTGGCCCGTCGTCTGAACGGCAAGTATCTGGCACCGCATTGTGACCATCTTGAAGAGCGTGTTGCTGAGATCAATAATGGTAAGTACGAGTTGCTGTTGGAGGATCTGATGGGCAAGCCGATCAGTGAAATGAAGGAACTCTACAACAACCGCGACATCGAGAAGTAAGGAGGGAACAGAATGTATCACGATACTTTTATGCAGGAATCCATTAAGAAAGTGGAAGCTGCCCGTGAAGCAAATATTCGTCTGGACCCCCGCAGAATGACTGCTGAGGAAAAGGATATTCTTCTGAAAACTTATCACCCTGATTATCGTCAGGAGCAATTTGCTGAGCTAAAGATGGGCCCCAATAAGGGCGGCAAGGTGCCTGTGGAACTGGCGGCCCTCCTGCAGGGTAATGCTCGTATCACATCTGACCAGCTGGATCTGACCAAGCCGGATTATGATGTGGATGTACTGGTAATTGGCGGCGGCGGCGCAGGCGCTTCTGCCGCTATTGAGGCTCACGAAAACGGCACCAAGGTTATGATGGTCACAAAGCTGCGGATCGGTGATGCCAACACGATGATGGCTGAAGGCGGCATTCAGGCTGCTGACAAGCCCGGCGACAGCCCTGCGCAGCATTATCTGGATGCATTCGGCGGCGGTCACTTCGCTGCGCAGAAGGACCTGCTTTACAAGCTGGTAAATGACGCGCCCGAAGCCATTCGCTGGCTCTCTGAGCTGGGTGTTGAGTTTGATAAAGCGCCCGACGGCACTATGATCACCACCCATGGCGGCGGTACATCCCGCAAGAGAATGCATGCGGCAAAGGATTATTCCGGAGCGGAAATCATGCGTACACTCCGGGACGAGGTGCTGAACCGTCAGATTCCTGTTGTTGACTTTACTGCAGTTATTGAGCTGATTAAAGACGACAAGGGCCATTGCGCCGGCGCGGTGCTGCAGAATATGGAAACCGGCGAGCTGCTCATTGCCAAGGCAAAGACAGTGATTCTGGCTACCGGTGGCGCTGGTCGTCTGCATTATCAGGGTTTCCCCACATCCAACCATTATGGCGCGACTGCCGACGGTCTGGTACTGGCATATCGTGCCGGCGCAAGACTGCTATATCCGGAAACTCTGCAGTATCACCCCACCGGCGCGGCATTTCCGGCGCAGATCTATGGCGCGTTGGTTACCGAGAAGGTGCGTTCTCTGGGCGCTATGCTGATTAACGCCAACGGCGAGGCATTTATGAACCCCCTGGAAACCCGTGATGTTTCTGCTGCATCCATTATCCGTGAGTGCTCTGATCGTGGTAATGGCGTTCCCACACCCGAAGGCTTTGCCGTGTGGCTGGATACGCCTATGATCGAGCTGAAGAATGGTGAGGGAACTATTGAAAAGCGTATTCCTGCTATGATGCGTATGTTTGGCAAGCACGGCATTGATATCCGCAAAGAGCCCATTCTGATCTATCCTACACTGCACTACCAGAATGGCGGTGTTAAGATTACTGATGACGGCCAGACAGATATTGAAAATCTGTATGCCGCCGGTGAGGTCGTTGGCGGTATCCACGGCCGTAACCGTCTTATGGGCAACAGCTTGCTGGATATTATCGTTTTCGGTCGCAATGCCGGCCGTAACGCCTCTCAGAAGGCTAAATCTGTTCAAGTTGGCGAACTGACCCTGGCTCATATCGATACATTCAAAAAAGAACTGGCTGATGCCGGTATCGACACAGACGTGGTATCTCCCAAGCTGCTGCCGGACTATACCCGTAAGGTGTAATATTCAAAAGTGCTATCCTGAAAAAAGGGTAGCACTTTTTTTCAATATTTTGTAAGATAATAGAAACTGACGCGTCTAACAGGTGAGGAGGTGAGAAAATGACCGAGTTTGAGCGGGTTTACCGGATGTACTTTCCTGAAGTGGAGAGTTACCTGAGGGCTCTGTGCCGTGACGAAGTGCTGGCAGAGGAACTGACCCAGGAAGTTTTCTTCAAAGCTATGCGGGCGCTCCCAAAATTCCGTGGGGATTGCGACATCCGAAGCTGGCTGTGCAGCATTGGAAAAAACTGTTACTTAGACCACCTTCGCCGCACCAGGCCCGGATCGGTAGTGGATATACTTACCCTGGAAGACCCTTCTCCGGGAATGGAGCAGCGATTAAGCCGGCGGGATGAGGCGCTGATGCTGCATAAGATCCTCCACACCCTGCCGCAGCCTTACAAGGAAGTTTTCTCCCTGCGGGTGTTTGGAGAACTTTCTTTTACGGAGATCGGAGAAATATTCGGAAAGACTGCCAACTGGGCCTGCGTTACCTACCACCGGGCCAGACAAAAAATCAGGAACAGAATGGAGGAAATGGAATGAATATCTCGTGTAATGTGATGGACGATCTGCTTCCGCTGTATGCGGAAAACATGGTCAGCGA
>JAFVVI010000005.1 GCA_017502265.1 Oscillospiraceae bacterium | reverse complement strand
CCGCACATTTCCGTCCTCGTCCATACAGGCCAGATCGACGGAGTGAAGCCAGCCGTCGGCATCCACGGTGTCCTTGGTGGCCTGGGGCATTTTGTAATAGCCCTTCATGGTGTTGTAGCCCTTGGCGCAGAATTCGCCGTTGACACCGGGGCCAACCTCCAGGCCGGTTTCCGGGTCGATGATCTTGCACTTCACATGGGGGAAGGCATAGCCAACGGTGTCGGTACGAACCTCCAAAGAATCCGTCCATGCGCTCATGGTATTGCCGGGGGCGCACTCGGTCTGGCCGTAAACGGACACGATGCCGTACATATTCATCTCATCCGGCTGGGCGGCCCGGCGCATCAGCTCCGGAGGACAGCCTGCGCCGGCCATAATGCCGGTACGCATATGGGAGAAATCCGTCTTGCGGTAGTCCGGGTGATTAAACATGGCGATAAACATAGTCGGCACGCCGTTGAAGCAGGTGATCTTCTCCTGGGTGATGCAGGCCAGGGATGCCTTTGCCGAGAAATAGGGCATGGGGCACATGGTGGCGCCGTGGGTCATGGAGGAGGTCATAGACAGGGTCATACCGAAGCAGTGGAACATGGGCACCTGGATCATCATGCGGTCCGCGGTGGACAGGCCCATGCGGTCGCCGATGCACTTGCCGTTGTTCACCACATTGTAATGAGTTAACATAACACCCTTGGGGAAACCGGTAGTACCGGAGGTGTACTGCATATTGCACACATCGTCCGGGCGGACGGCGGCAGCCATCTTGTTCAGCTGCTCCTGGCTGGTCAGTGTATAGCGGGCCATGGCCTCATCGAAGGTCAGGCAGCCCGGCTGCTTGAAGCCCACGGTGATCACATTCCGCAGGAAGGGCAGACGCTTGCAGTGCAGGGGGTCGCCGGCCTTGGTCTTTGCGATCTCCGGGCACAGCTCGTTGATAATTCTTGCATAGTTAGAGTCCAGGCAGGAGTCGATCATCACCAAGGTATGGGTATCGGACTGGCGGAGCAGGTACTCAGCCTCGTGGACCTTATAGGCGGTGTTCACCGTCACCAGCACCGCGCCGATCTTTGTGGTTGCCCAGAAGGTGATGTACCACGCAGGCACATTGGTGGCCCAGATTGCCACCTTCGAGCCGGCCTTTACGCCCATAGAGATCAGCGCCCGGGCAAAGCGGTCCACATCGGTGCGGAACTCTTCATAGGTACGGGTGTAGTCCAAAGTGGTATATTTGAAGGCGTACTGGTTGGGGAATTCCTCCACCATTCTGTCCAGCACCTGGGGGAAGGTCAGGTTGATGAGCTCGTCCTTTTTCCACACATACTGGCCGGAGCCGTCGTGGTTAAAATAGAGGGTCTTCTTTTTGCCACGAGGGCTTTCGAAGCGGTGCATAAAGTTGACAAAATACGGGAAGATGACCTCCGGGTCCTGCAGGTCCTCCAGCCATTCCGGCTTCCACTCCAGGGAGATAAAGCCGTCGTAATTCACAGAAGACAAGGCCCGCATCATATCCTCAATGGGCATAGTACCCTCGCCAATGAGCTGATAGACACCGGCATCGTCAGAGTCCCGCAGGTGGACATGGCGCACATAGCTGCCTAAGTTTTTAATGGTGGTATCGCCGGTCTCTCCCAAGTCCCGGTAGGGGTGGTGCACATCCCACAAAGCAGCCAGATAATCGCTGGCAAAGCTGTCCAGCATCCGGCGCAGGCGGGCGGTATCGGCATAGATGCCGCTGGTCTTCAGCAGCAGGGTGACTTCCAGCGCCTCTGCCTTGGGAAGCAATGCTTCCAAATGCGCCCGGACAGTTTCCTCGTTCTCCGTCAAAGCGCAGCAGACCACGGCGCTCACCCGGGCATCGTGGGCAACCTGCAGCAGGGTATACAAAGCCTCCAGATTGCAGTCTGCCTGGGAAATATCCCAGGAGGAGTCAAAGCAGGGGATCTCCAGCTTCAGCTCCCGCAGCTGCCGCACGGTGGCGGCGGTGCGGTACTTATGGAACGGGCCGTTACCCTCGGTCAAGGATGTAAATTTGGGCAGATTATAAACCTCCACGCCGGAAAATCCCATATCCAGAGCGGTTTCCAGCATCTCATCCCAGGTCAGGCCGGGCCAGCCCCGGGTAGAAAAGGAGAGCTTCATACTTCTTCCTCCTCATATACGATCTTGTTCAGCGCGCTGAGGTATGCGGCAATACCCGCGCCCACGATATCGGTGGAAATACCCCGGCCGGAATAGACCTTACCGCCGGCCCGGAGCTTGACCACCGTCTGGCCCATGGCCTCCCGGCCCTCGGTCACCGCCTGCAGCTGGAAATCGTCCAGCTCATAGTGGCAGCCGGTGATGCTTTCAATGGCCTTGAAGGCCGCATCGATAGAGCCGTCGCCGATGTACACACCCTCCACGCTCTGACCGTTTTTGGTGAGCTTGATATGGGCGGTGGCGGAAATGGTGTTGCCGGAGGTGATCACATAGGTATCCAGTTTATAGGTAGCCGGCACCTGCATGGCGGCGGAGGCCACGATGGCATCCAGCTCCTTGGCGCTGACCTTATCCTTTTTATCTGCAATCTGGCGGAAAGCCTCATAGACCTTCTGGGTATCCTCCTCGGACAGATCATAACCCAGAGTCGCCACGGTCTTGGACACGGCGGCAACATCGTCGTGGGCGGTGAGGTAAATGCCGGTGTCCTCCTGCTGGACATTGTCTGCGCCTGCAGTCTTGCCGGTCTGGCACATCCAGGCGATCTGATCCACGATGCGGTTGAGCTGGGTCATCTGCACACCGCAGGCTACGCCCATTTGGTCGCCCTTAGTGGCCAAAATCTTTGCCACGCTGGCAAGGCTGGCGGTATTCAGCGGATAGGCGGCAACCTTCAGCTCCGCCACGCCCTCACCGGCGGCGGCGATGGCGCAGGCATCGGCCATAGACAGGGTATTGACGCAGGCAACACCCATAGCGGCATCCCCCAGTTTGGCAGCTTCCAGCAGCCGGATAAATTCGGCAAATTCTCCCGGCAGCATAGTGCCGGCGGTGTCGCACAGGGTCACGGTGGTAGCGCCGGCGGCAACGGCGGTCTCCAGGGCGCTGACCAGATACTCCCGATCGGCCCGGGTGGCATCATCGGCCACAAATTCCACATCGGCGCAAAGGGCCTTACAGGCGGCAACGGTACTGCTGATGGCCTGGAGCATAGCATCCGGCTTTTTGTGGAACAGGTACTCCATCTGCACGGAGCTCACCGGGGCGCACACCTGCAGACGGGGAGACTTGGCGCCCTGCAGGGCGGCCCAGGTCTGCCCCACGCTTTCTTCGTTCAGCGCAACCGGCACGGCTACGGTACTTTCCTTTACCGCGGCGGCAATGGATTTGATCCGCAGGCTATCCACCCGGGGATTTGCAATACCTTCCAGCTCAATCACCGATATGCCCAGTTTGTCCAGCAATTTGGCCAATTCGATCTTCTCCTTAAAGGACAGAGAAAAACCCTCCGCCGCCTGCTTCATTGTCATATCGGAAATTCTGATGTTTGCCATAGCGCCATCTCCTTAAAAATAAAAAATCCTGAGATCCGAAGATCTCAGGGACGAAAGTAAATTCGCGGTACCACCCTGCTTATTCCCCATAGGGAGAATCACTCATCGGACTCCAACAAGCCCTATCTCTGTAACGGGAGCACCCGGATCTCATTACTAAACAAAGCGTTCACAAGATCGACTCAGGAATCAGATCGCCAAAACCTTCCGCACCGACTCACACCAACCGCCGGCTCTCTGGAGCTTTCAGTAGAGGCAAATTTTCCATCACTGTCTTTTTTTATTCGGTTGTGCCTATTTAAGCACATAACTGCTGTTTTGTCAACTAAAAAAGCTACAAATTGTTCATTTTGCAATTTTGCACAAAATTTGCATAAAAATTTTTTAATTCTTTGACAGAAAAACATTTGACTTTTACTCGTGGACATTGTATAATGTCCCCAATACATAAAAAGGCTGTGACGAAGACGGTCAGATCAGCGCGGTTTTCAGAGAGTTGGCGGTAAGGTGTGAGCCAACAGCTGCCGGTCTAAGTACCCATCCCTTCCGAGCCGGAAACCGAACTTTTTCAGTAGGCTTTCCCGTATTCCCGCGTTAAGGGATAGCGCTTGTCAGAGCGTGAAGGGGCAACAATTGTTGCAATTTGAGTGGTACCGCGGGTAAAATTTGCTCGTCTCAAGAAGTAATTTCTTGAGGCGTTTTTTGTTTTTAGGAAGGAGATCCACCATGGCCAATACCAATACCTCTACTCAACTTATGGATATTGCAGCTCGCATCGGAGGTATGCGAGAGATTTTGGGCTACAGCATGCAGAAAATGGCTGAGCTGACGGAGGTGACGGAAGATGTTTACCGTCAGTACGAATCCGGCACCGTCGATCTGCCCTTTACCTTCCTGCACAAGTGCGCCAAGGTCTTCGGCGTGGAAATCACCGTTCTGCTGGAGGGCCACAGCGCAAAGCTCAGTGGCTATACCGTCACCCGCCGGGGCAAAGGTCTGGTCACCGCCAGCGAGGACGGCATCACCATTCAGGATATGGCTCCTATGTTCCGCAAAAAGCTGGCTACCCCCTACTGGGTCACCTATAAATATTCCGCAGACCTCCAGGACAAGCCCATCCACACCACCACCCACGCCGGCCAGGAATTCAACCTGGTCATTAAGGGCGCTATGCGCATCAAAGTGGGCGACCACGAGGAGGACCTGCGGGAGGGCGACTCCATTTTCTACAAATCCTCCACCCCCCACGGTATGATTGCCATCGACGGCCAGGACTGCGTGTTCCTGTCCATGATCATGGCATCCGACACCACCGACCAGCCCCTGTACATCGGCCAGAGCCGCAAGGGCAAGCCCGCCCAGCCGCTGCTTTGCCACAAGTTTGTACAGGCCCAGGAAGACGAGAACGGCGTATTCCAGGGTATGACCTTCGCTGACGAAGAAACCTACAATTTTGCTTTCGATACGGTGGACGCCATCGCCCGTCGCGAGCCTGAAAAGCTCGCAATGGTCCATATCGCCAACGATATGACCGAGCGCCGCTTCACCTTTAAGGATATGAAGGACGCATCCTCCCAAAGCGCTAACTACTTCAAAAGCCTGGGCATCAAGCGGGGCGACCGGGTGATGCTGGTGCTCAAGCGCCACTATCAGTTCTGGTTTGCCATTTTGGGTCTGCACAAGCTGGGCGCCATTGCCATCCCCGCCACCAACCAGCTTGTCGAACACGATTTCACATACCGCTTCAACGCCGCCGGTGTTTCTGCCATCGTCTGTACTGCCGACGGCGACACCGCCCATCAGGTGGAGCTGGCAGAAGCCATTACCGGCAACCCCCTGACCAAGATTTTGGTAGGCGGCAGCCGGGAGGGCTGGCATAATTATAATGAAGAGTACAGCCTGTTCAGCCGCCGTTATGTGCGGCAAGACGATGCCCCCTGCGGCTCTGACCCCATGCTGATGCTCTTCACCTCCGGCACCACCGGTTATCCCAAGATGGCCACCCATTCCTATAAATACGCCCTTGGCCACTATGTCACCGCCAAGTACTGGCATCTGTGCGAGCGGGACGGCCTGCACTTTACCATCTCCGAAACCGGCTGGGGCAAGGCTCTGTGGGGCAAGCTCTACGGCCAATGGCTGTGCGAGGGCGCAGTGTTTACCTATGACTTTGACCGGTTCGACGCCGAGAAGATCCTGCCCATGTTTGCCAAGTACGGCATCACCACCTTCTGCGCGCCGCCTACCATGTACCGGATGCTCATCAAGCAGGATCTCAGCGGCTACGATCTTAGCTCCATTCATCACGCAACTACCGCCGGCGAGGCGCTGAACCCCGAGGTCTTCTATCAGTTTGAAAAGGCCACCGGCCTGCGGATCCACGAGGGCTTCGGCCAGACCGAAATGACCCTGGGCATTGCAAACCTCTATGGCGCCAACATCAAGCCCGGCGCAATGGGCAAGCCCGTTCCCGGCTACGGCATCGATATTGTGGATGCCGACGGCAATCCTGTGGAAGACGGTGTCAACGGCGAGATCGTCATTCGCACCGACCCCAAGCCCACCTGCGGCGTGTTCCTTGGCTATTACCGCAATCAGGAAGCCACCGATTCCGTATGGCACGACGGTATGTATCACACCGGCGATGTAGCCTGGCGGGATGAGGACGGCTACTACTGGTATGTGGGCCGGGCAGACGATGTAATCAAGTCCTCCGGCTACCGGATCGGACCCTTCGAGATCGAGTCCACCATTATGGAGCTGCCCTATGTATTGGAGTGCGGCGTGTGCGCTGCTCCCGACGAGGTCCGCGGACAGGTGGTCAAGGCCTGCATCGTGCTGGTACCCGGCACCGAGGGCACTGAGGAGCTGAAAAAGGACATTCAGAACTATGTCAAGAACCACACCGCCCCCTACAAGTATCCCCGGATCGTGGAGTTCCGCACTGAACTGCCCAAGACCATCTCCGGCAAGATTATGCGCAACAAGCTGTAAAGCAAAAAATCTCCAACATTTATTGACAATTTTCCCCCCAAATGCTATGATTTTATTTTCTGGCTTTGGTCGGAAAACAACGGATTTTTGTGAGGTACCATATGGAAAAAAATATGACCGGCGCGGACTACAAAACCAAAGAGGTAGCCGCCAGAATCCGAGAGCTTCGGCTGATTCACGGTCTTTCTGAAGAAGAAATGGCTGTCCGGACAGATCTGTCCGTGGAAGAATACCGCCAATGCGAAGCCGGTAACCGGAATTTAAGCATCGCGTTCCTGTACCGCTGCACCCTGAGCCTGGGCGTGGATATGGGCGACCTGCTGGAAGGTCACAGCCCCAAGCTGCGGTCCTTCGCGTTGACCCGTAAGGGCGAGGGCCAGCGGATCGAGGAGGCCCATCATATGGTGGGTTACAGCCTTGCCGCCGACTTCCGCAACCGTATTGCCCTGCCCCTTTATATGGAGCTGGGTTACCGGCCCGGCGCAGAGTATGAGGATATTGAACTGACCACCCATGAGGGTCAGGAATGCGATATCGTCATCAGCGGCCATATGCGCATTCAGATCGGTGGTCACAGCGAGATCCTGTACCCCGGCGACTGTATCTACTACGATTCCTCCACCCCCCACGGTATGATCGCCGTGGACGGTCAGGACTGCTCCTTCTACGCCATCGTGCTTTCCAACTCTGCCGCCCGTGAGGGTGAGCAGGCCGCCACCGTGGCAACACCCGCCTCCCAGCAGAAGGCGGTGGACACCGAGCGCCGTATTTATCACAACTTTATCACCCCCACAGAGGATGCCGAGGGCAATCTCACCGCTATTTCTTTCCAGAACGAAGAAAAGTTCAACTTTGCCTTTGATATTATCGATGCTCTGGGCCAGTCCAAGCCGGACCGCCGGGCAATGTTACATATTGCAAACGACGGCAACGAGCGCACCTTCACCTTCCAGGATATGAAGAAGGAATCTGCCCGGGCGGCCAACTACTTTAAGGCCATGGGCATCAAGCGGGGCGACCGGGTAATGCTGGTGCTCAAGCGCCACTATCAGTTCTGGTACGCCATCTTGGGTCTGCACAAGCTGGGCGCTGTGGCCATTCCCGCCACCAATCAGCTGCTGACCAAGGATTTTGCCTACCGTTTCCAGGCCGCCAATGTGAAAGCGATTCTGTGCACCGCCGACGGCGACACCGCCGCAGCTGTGGACGAAGCCGCTTTGCAGTGTCCGGACCTTGCCCACAAGATTTTGGTAGGCGGCAGCCGGGAAGGCTGGCACAATTTCGACGAAGAATACACCATGTACAGCAGCCACTTTGCCCGGGCAGAGGATGCCCCCTGCGGCTCTGACCCCATGCTGATGTTCTTTACCTCCGGCACCTCCGGCTATCCCAAGCTGGCGGCACACAATTATAAATACCCCTTAGGCCACTTCATCACCGCCAAGTACTGGCACGGTGTCCGGCCCGACGGTCTGCACCTGACCATCTCCGATACCGGCTGGGCAAAGTCCCTGTGGGGCAAGCTCTATGGCCAGTGGCTGTGTGAGGCCGGTCTGTTTGTTTACGACTTCGACCGCTTTGATGCGGAGAAGATCCTGCCCAAGTTCGCAGAATATGGCATCACCACCTTCTGCGCGCCGCCCACCATGTACCGGATGCTGGCCAAGCAGGACCTGAGCCGCTTTGATCTTTCCTCCATTCAGCACGCTTCCACCGCCGGCGAGGCGCTGAACCCCGAGGTCTACCGGCAATTCCAGAACGCCACCGGTTTGGATATTATGGAAGGCTTCGGTCAGTCTGAAAGCACCCTGATCATCGGCAACCTGGTGGGTTCTGCTCACAAGCTGGGCTCTATGGGTAAACCGGTGCCTCTGTACAATGTGGTTTTGCTGGATTCCGACGGTGCGCCGGTGGATGCCGGTGAGACCGGTGAAATTTGCATTGATATCTCCAAGGGTCTGCCCTGCGGTCTGGCTTATGCCTACGAGGGCAACGAGGAAGTGACTGCTGAGACCTGGCGGGACGGCTTCTACCACACCGGCGATCTGGCCTGGAAGGACGAGGACGGCTTCTACTGGTATGTGGGTCGGGCCGACGATGTGATCAAGTCCTCCGGCTACCGGATCGGACCCTTCGAGATCGAAAATGTCATTATGGAATTGCCTTATGTGCTGGAGTGCGGCGTATCTGCCGCGCCGGATGAGGTTCGCGGACAGGTGGTTAAGGCCTCCATTGTGCTGGTAAAGGACTTCAAGGGCAGCGACGAGCTGAAAAAGCAGATTCAGGACTATGTCAAGTCCCGGACCGCGCCCTATAAGTATCCCCGGATCGTGGAGTTCCGCACAGAGCTGCCCAAGACCACCAGCGGCAAAATTATTCGTAAGAAACTGTAATAAGCCTTCTCCTTGAGGAGAAGGTGTCAGCCGAACAGGCTGACGGATGAGGTGGTACACAAGGAACACCTCATCAGTCAAAAATCACAGATTTTTGACAGCTTCCCCTCAAGGGGAAGCCTTTGGAGGAACCTATGGAACATAAAAGACTAACACTTTTTGCCGGGCATTACGGCAGCGGCAAGACCAATATTGCCGTGAACTACGCCATCGCGTTAGCCAAGGAGGGCAAGCCGGTGGTTATCGGGGATTTGGATATCGTCAACCCCTATTTCCGCACCGCTGACAGCAAAAAGGTGCTGGAGCAGGCCGGCGTGACCCTCATCTCCCCCCAATTTGCCAACTCCAATGTGGATCTGCCCGCATTGCCTGCCGAGGCCTACCGGCTGGTAGAGGACAAAAGCATTTACGGCATTATGGACATCGGCGGCGACGACCGGGGCGCTTACGCCCTGGGCCGGTATGTGCCTGCCATCAAAGCAGAGGGTAACTACCGTATGGTGTTCGTGGCCAACTGCTTCCGCCCTCTGACCCGCACCCCGGAGGAGGCATTGGAAGTGATGCGAGAAATCGAGGCTGCCTGCGGTCTTGCCTTCACTGACATCATTAACAACGCCAACTTAGGCCCGGAGACCACCCCCCAGACGGTGTTGGATTCCGTCCCCTATATGGAAAAACTGAGCCAGCTCAGCGGCCTGCCCATCTTTGCCCACGCAGCGGAGTCTTCCGTTGCCCAAGGCTTAAACGGCAAGCTCTCCCCTGTCATTCCCCTGCAGCTGCAGGAAAAATATTTTGATCTACCCTCTCAAAGGCCGGGGAACCGACCTCTGTTTGGATAAAACAAGGAGGAAAATCTTATGGCAAATGTAACCTTCCGCACCGACTGGTGCAAGGGCTGCGGTTTGTGCGTAGACGCCTGTCCTAAAGGCTGCCTGGCCATCGCCGCAGACAAGATCAACAAAAAAGGCTATTCTCCCGCTGTGATGGAGCACCCGGATAAGTGCATCGGCTGCGCATTCTGCGCCACCATGTGCCCCGACTGCATTATCACTGTGGAGAAGTAAGGAGGTAACAAAATGGCAGAACGCGTACTTATGAAGGGCAACGAAGCCATCGCTGAAGCCGCCATCCGGGCAGGCTGCCGCCACTACTTCGGTTACCCCATCACCCCCCAGACTGAGATCGCTGCTTATATGGCCAAGAAAATGCCCAAGATCGGCGGCGTTTTCCTGCAGGCCGAAAGCGAGATCGCATCTATCAATATGGTCTATGGCGCTGCCGCTGCCGGCGTGCGTGTGATGACCTCTTCCAGCAGCCCCGGAATCTCCCTGAAGGCTGAGGGTCTGAGCTACATTGCCGGCTCCGATGTGCCGGCGCTGGTGGTCAATGTCCAGCGTGGCGGCCCGGGCCTGGGCGGCATTCAGCCCTCCCAGTCCGACTATTTCCAGGCTACCAAGGGCGGCGGTCACGGTGACTACCGTATGATCGTGCTGGCCCCCGCCTCCGTGCAGGAGATGGCAAGCCTGACCATCAAAGGCTTCAACTTAGCTGACAAGTACCTGATGACCTCTATGATCCTGGCAGACGGCACCATCGGTCAGATGATGGAGCCCATCTCCTTCGAGGATGCCGAGATCGAAACATACGAGAAACCCTGGGCCCTCACCGGCACCGAGGGTAAGCGCAAGCACAATGTGGTCAACTCCCTGTACTTAAAGCCCGACCAGCTGGAAGTGAAGAACTTCGAGCGCTACGAGCGGTACAAGGTAGTCGAAGAGAACGAGCCTATGTGGGAAGAGTATATGATGGAGGACGCAGAGTACTGCGTGGTTGCCTTTGGTATTGCTTCCCGTGTGGCAAAGAACGCCGTGGCAGCTGCCCGGGCAGAGGGTATCAAGGTGGGTCTGATCCGTCCCATCACCCTGTGGCCCTTCCCCAAGAAGGCTCTGGCTGCCGCTGCTGACAAGGTCAAAGGCTTCATCAGCGTTGAGCTGAATATGGGCCAGATGATCGAAGACATCAAGCTCTATACCCAGTGCAAGCGGCCGGTGGCTCTGTGCTGCCGCTGCGGCGGTATGATCCCCAGCCCCGACGAGGTGCTGGAATCCATCCGCAAGGCGCAGAAAGGAGAATTCTGATTATGGCAGTTGTATTTGAAAAGCCTAAGGCTTTGGCTGATATTCCCCTGCACTACTGCCCCGGCTGCCCCCACGGCATTATCCACCGTCTGGTTGCCGAGGTCATCGACGAGCTGGGCATCGAAGGCAAGACCATCGGCGTTGCCCCCGTTGGCTGCGCGGTTATGGCCTACGATTACTTTAACTGTGATATGATCGAAGCCGCCCACGGCCGCGCCCCCGCTACCGCCACCGGTATCAAGCGCAGCCGCCCGGAGAACATCGTCTTCACCTATCAGGGCGACGGCGACCTGGCCTCCATCGGTATGGCTGAGACCGTCCACTCCGCCGCAAGAAACGAAAACATCACCGTCATCTTCGTCAACAATGCCATTTACGGTATGACCGGCGGTCAGATGGCCCCCACCTCCTTGCCCGGACAGGTCACCCAGACCTCTCCCTACGGCCGTGATGTGAACCACTGCGGCTGGCCCATCAAGGTCTGCGAGATGCTGGCCACTCTGGAGGGCCCCGAGTACATCACCCGCGTGGCTGTGAACAATGTAAAAAATGTAAAGAACGCCAAGAAGGCCATCAAGAAGGCCTTTGAAAATCAGATTGCCGACAAGGGCTTTTCCCTGGTGGAAGTGGTCTCCGCCTGTCCCACCAACTGGGGTATGACCCCCCAGAAGGCCCTGGAGTGGGTGGAAAGCGATATGCTGCCCTACTACCCCATCGGCGTTTACAAAGACAGATCTGCCGCTAAGGAGGAAAAGTGATATGAAAACAACACAGATCCTCATTGCCGGTTTCGGCGGACAGGGTATCCTGTTTGCCGGTAAGTTCCTTGCCTACAAGGGTCTTTTGGAAGAGCAGCAGATCTCCTGGCTGCCGTCCTATGGCCCGGAAATGCGCGGCGGCACCGCCAACTGTAATGTGATCCTGTCCGACACCCCTGTGGGCAGCCCCATTATCACCGCCCCCGATGTGCTGATCGCTATGAATCTGCCTTCCCTTCAGAAGTATGTAGACACCGTAGTGCCCGGCGGCCAGATCTATGTGGATTCCGCCCTGATCGACGCCAAGGTGGAGCGCACCGATGTGGAGGTGTTCTACATCCCCGCCACCCAGATGGCCAAGGACAACGGTATCGCCTCCCTGGCCAATATGATCATCGTAGGCCACCTGTTGGAAAACCACCCCGAGCTGTCCTTTGAAGGCACAGACGAAGTGGTCAATAAGCTGGTGCCCCCCAAGAAGGCTGCTCTGGTGGAACTGAACCAGAAAGCGCTGGCTCTGGGCAAGAATTATAAGTAAATTGAACTGCCTTAGCAGTCCGATAAATTAAGGAGGAAACTATTTATGAATGCAATGACCGAAATGAGCAACTACCGTCATGAAAAAGTCCTGTTCATCAACAACGAGAAGGCAGGCCTGAAGGCGATCATCGCCGTCCACAACACCAACCTGGGCCCCGCCATCGGCGGCTGCCGTCTGTTCCCCTACGCATCTTACGACGATGCTCTGTTTGATGTTCTGCGCTTGAGCCGCGGTATGTCCCACAAGAATGCAGTTGCCGGCCTGCCCCACGGCGGCGGTAAGGGCGTTATCATCGCCGATCCCTCCCAGAAGACCGAGGCTATGTTTGAGGCCTTCGGCGAGGCTGTCAACAACCTGGGCGGCGACTACATCACCGCTGAGGACGTGAACACCACCTGCGACGACGCAATGGTGATGCTGCGCAAGACCAATCATATCTGCGGTCTGCCTATGAACTCCGGCGACCCCTCTCCCTTCACCGCCCGGGGTGTATGGCAGGGCATCAAAGCTACCGCTAAGGTGGCTCTGGGCCGTGACGATCTGGAAGGCCTGACCATCGCTGTGCAGGGTCTGGGCAAGGTCGGCTATGACCTGTGCCGTCTGCTCCACGAGTCCGGCGCAAAGCTGATCGTTGCCAACCGCTCCAACAAGGCTATGGCCGACAAGGCTGCCGAGGAGTTCGGCGCTGTGATCGTGCCCACCGAAACCATCTATGCACAGGAGTGCGACATCTTCTCCCCCAACGCTATGGGCGCTATCCTGAACCCCACCACCATCCCCCAGCTGAAGTGTAAGGCAGTTGCCGGCGGCGCTAACAACCAGATCCTGGACGATGCTTCCGGCCTGGCTCTGAAGGCTCGCGGCATCTACTACGCTCCCGACTTCGTCATCAACGGCGGCGGCGTTATCAACGCAGCAGCTGAGGTGGACGGCCCCTACAACAAGGACGCTGTCATCGCAAAGGTGGACAACATCTACAACTCCATCGAGCACATCCTCTCCGAGTCTAAGGCTACCGGTGAGCCCGAAGGCGTCATCGCTACCCGCTTCGCTGAGTCCATCATCTACAAATAATCCAAAAAACATTGGGTGTGTTGCAAAACACACCCAATGCTTTGGGTTTTCGTGCAGATGACGCAGCCTTGCTAACGCAAGGCAAGGAAGATAAACGAAAAAACAATCAAAAGAACAGCTGTGGGGCTGTCGGTGTTCGACTCTCCTCAGCTTATGAGGTTTCCGTTTTGAAATTTATCGATTTTCACACCCATGTATACCCCGATGCCATCGCCCCCAAGGCAGCTAACAGTATCCGGGAATTTTACTCTCTGGGAAACGACACCATGGACGGCACTGTCAAAATGCTGCTGGAAAAGGGCGCAGCCGCCGGCACCTGGCGGTATGTGATCCTGCCCGTGGCTATGCGGCCGGACAGGACCCGTCACATCAACGATTTTATCTTGGAAACGCTGGCCCAGGAGCCGACATTCTTCGGTTTCGGCACGGTCCACGCAGCCATGGCGCATTTAATGGACGAGGTGGCCTATATCCGCCAAAAGGGTCTGCGGGGCATCAAAATGCACCCGGATTCCCAGGTTTTTGCCATTGACGACGAGCGCCTGTTCCCCATGTACGAGGATATTCAAGGGGAGCTGCCCGTGATCCTGCATATGGGTGACCACCGGTTTGACTATTCCCACCCGGCCCGGCTGCGGCATCTGCTTCAGCTGTTTCCTAAGTTGCAGGTCATCGCTGCCCACTTTGGCGGCTATGAGCTGTACCGGGAGGCCTATGATCTGCTGAAGGACACCGATTGTTTCTTCGATGTGTCCAGCTCTTTGATGTTTATGGAAGAGGGCGAGGCCGAGCGTTACATAAACCGCTACGGCGCAGAGCGATTTGTCTACGGCAGTGATTATCCCATGTGGAATCCTGTGGAAGAAATGCAGCGGTTTCTCCAGCTGAAGCTCACAGATGAGCAGCAGGAGCAGATCGCCCACAAGACCGCCGAACGCATTTTAAATCTCTAATAAAAAGGAGCAGGTATCAAACCTGCTCCTTTTTGCTACATTTACAGCATTGCCAGAATCTGGGCCTTGGGCTTTGCGCCTAAGGACTGGTTGACAACCTGGCCGTCCTTAATGACCACCAGGGTGGGGATGCTCATGACCTGATACTTGGCCGCCAGCTCCGGCTCTTCGTCCACATTTACCTTGCAGACCTTGATATCCTCCCGCTCCTGGGCAATTTCATCCAAAACCGGGGCGATCATCTTGCAGGGGCCGCACCAAACGGCGAAAAAGTCCAGAAGAACAGGCTTGTCGGATTTGAGGACCTCCGCCTCAAAGGTATCTTTCGTAATATGCAATACAGACATGGTATTTACCTCCTTGTAGTGTTTTTCTGGCTTTAGTATATCACAGATTTTTCAAAACGATGTGATAATTGTCACAAAAAGAGGTCATTCCGAGGGCATTTATGCCCGTGGGAATCCCCATCTTATTGCAGGGGATTGCCACACCGGTGTGCGCACCGGTTCGCAATGACCACTCGTTTAAGTTTTAGTCAAAGAAGTCCTTAATGGTATCGAAGAATTTGTTCCGCTTGGGGCTGGATTTCACTTCAAGGGAATCGTCCAGCTTCCGCAGCAGCTCCTTTTGCTCCTTAGAAAGCTTGGTAGGTGTCTCCACCACCACGGTAAACCGGTGGTCGCCCCGGCGCTTGGCATTATTCACATAGGGAATGCCCCGGCCAGTCAGCGAGAACATCTTGCCGGTCTGAGTTCCCTCGGGGATCTCGAATTTCACCTTGCCGTCCAAGGTGGGCACTTCGATCTCCGCGCCCAAGGCCGCCTGGGTAAAGGTGATGGGCACTTCGCAGTACACATCCACGCCCTCCCGCTCAAAAATGGGATGGCGCTTGATGTAAATATCCACCATCAGGTCACCGTTGGGACCACCGTTACTGCCCACGCAGCCCTCGCCCCGGACACGGACGGTCTGGCCCTCGTTGATACCGGCGGGCACATTGACCTTGATTTTCTTGTTGCGGTAGACCTTGCCCTTGCCGCGGCAGGTGGTACAGGGATTTTTGATGATCTTACCGCGGCCGGAACACTGGGGACAGGTGGTGGTAGATTGCATCTGCATACCCATAATATTCTGCACCGTGCGGACCTGGCCGCTGCCCCGGCACTGGGAGCAGGTCTCGGTCTTGCCATCGGAAGAGCCGGTGCCGTTACACTCGGCGCAGTTTTCGATTCGGCGGGCGGATACTTCCTTCTCCACGCCGAATGCGGCCTCCTCGAAGGTCAGATCCAGCCGTGCGCCGACATTTTCGCCCCGGCGGGGCATATTTTGGGCGCTTTGCCGGGTTCTGCTGCCGCCGCCAAAGAAATCGCCGAAAATATCGCCGAAATCGAAGCCGCCGAAGCCGCCCCCAAAGCCACCGAAACCGGCGCCACCGGCACCGCCGCCATAGCTGGGATCCACGCCGGCAAAACCGAACTGGTCATAGCGGGAGCGCTTTTCGTCATCGGACAGAACTTCGTATGCCTCGCCGATCTCCTTGAACTTCTCCTCCGCTTCCTTGTCGCCGGGGTTACGGTCGGGGTGGTACTTCATCGCGCTTTTGCGGTAAGCTTTCTTTATTTCATCGGCGCTGGCGCCCTTTTCTACGCCCAGCACCTCATAGTAATCGCGTTTATTTTCTGCCATATTTTACCCTCATTCATGTCATTGCGAGGAGCCGCTTGCGGCGACGCGGCAATCTCCTTCTTAAAATGGGGATTCCCACGCCAGTGTGCGCACTGGCTCGGAATGACGATATGAATTACAAAATGCACCGAAAAGGGGCGGTTTCCCGCCCCTTTGGGGTTTCTTAGTCTACGGTAGTGTAGTCGGCGTCTACCACGCCGTCATCGTTGCAGCCGCCGCAGTTGGGGTCGCAGCCGTCCTGGGGAGCGGCATTCTGATACAGCTTGGCAGCGATGGGATGGAAGGCCTTCTGCAGATCGTCGCCTGCGGTCTTGATGGCCTCCAGGTCAGTGCCCTTGTTGGCTTCCTTCAGCTTCTCGATGGCAGCCTGCACGGTAGCCTTCTCGTCAGCGGTGATCTTATCGCCCAGCTCTTCCAAGGTCTTCTCGGTCTGATAGACCAGGTGCTCGGCATTGTTGTGGGTGTCCACCTCTTCCTTCTTGGCCTTATCCTCGGCGGCAAACTGCTCAGCCTCGCGGACAGCCTTGTCGATATCCTCCTGGGACAGGTTCGTGGAAGCGGTGATGGTGATGTTCTGCTCCTTGCCGGTGCCCAGATCCTTGGCGGAGACCTTCACGATGCCGTTGGCGTCGATATCGAAGGTAACCTCGATCTGAGGAACGCCACGGGGGGCGGGGGCGATGCCGGACAGCTGGAAGTTGCCCAGGGTCTTATTATAAGCAGCCATCTCCCGCTCGCCCTGCAGCACGTGGACATCCACGGAGGGCTGATTGTCAGCGGCGGTGGAGAAGATCTGGCTCTTGCGGGTGGGGATGGTGGTGTTGCGGTCGATCAGGCGGGTGAACACACCGCCCATGGTCTCAATGCCGAGGGACAGGGGGGTGACGTCCAGCAGCAGGATGTCCTG
>JAFVVI010000047.1 GCA_017502265.1 Oscillospiraceae bacterium | reverse complement strand
GCGGTCTCCACGATCTTTGCTGCGCTGGAATCGATGAGCTGATGGTCATAAGCCTTCAGCCGGATGCGAATCATTTCCTGATTTGCCATTGTTTGTTTTCCTCCTTGAATTTCGTACTCAGTTTGCTTTGGTGTCTGGGTACGGTGAGCTGTTTTGTTCTAACGCCTCCGTGCGTATCACTCTGAGCCAAGAAAAATGGCCGACGCAAGGCCGACCTCTTTTCTGCCGCAGCGATATACGCAGCGCAAAACAGAACAGTTCAGCCGCCCGATGACCGGACATACTCCGCAGAAGTTACCGCCTTTCGGCGCAATCTCCTGCATCATCGCAGTGCGCAGAGCATAGTTTCCCTATGCGCGCTCGATTATGATACCACTAAAGTTCCCTGTTGTCAACTACTTTTTTAGAAAAATTCACAAAATTTTGCAAAAATTTTCGTCACATTTTCCAAGCCTTCATTTGACATTTTTTCGGGTTTTTGATATGCTAATCCCACAGAGCGGAGGGTTATAGGATGCAAACAAAAAGAAAAGTCAAAAATATGGCCCTTTGCGGTATGTGCGCGGCAGTACTGATCCTGTGCGCCTGGATCTCCTTCCCTGTTGGGGATGTAGCCATCACCCTGCAGACTTTCGGCATTTTTCTCTGCCTTGGGGTACTGGGCGGAAAGCTGGGTAGTCTGGTGATTTTGGTGTATCTTCTGCTGGGCGCGGTGGGTGTGCCGGTATTTTCCGGTTTCCGGGGCGGACTTGGCGCGCTGCTGGGCGCATCCGGCGGTTATCTCACCGGCTTTTTGGCCTGCGGACTGGTCTATTGGCTGATCACTTCCCTGCTCCCCAAAGGGCAGATTGTTGGCTTAGTCATAGGTCTGCTGACCTGCTACTGCATCGGCAGCCTTTGGTATTACAAATTCTATCTGACCGCCGGCGGCTCCGGCACATTGGGCATTATTCTCCTGCAAAATCTGCTGTTCTTGCCGGTAGATCTTCTGAAACTGGTCTTGGCCCGGTATCTGACCAAACGCATATTGCAAAAACTTTCCCCATAGAATGTCCCAGGAGGGATGTTCTATGGGGAAAAAAGATTTATGGATCGCATTGGGGGCCGTTTGCGCCGCCGTGATCCTTTCCGTCACGCAATTCTGGGGACTGGCTTTGGAGACCGGTGCCTGGGGTCTGTCCTATCAGACCGAAGGGCAGCCGCCCACCGGACCGGCGGAAAGCCGGCAGCTGCAGCAGTATGATGCCGCCTACTTGGGAGATACCACCCAAAAGGTCATTTATCTCACCTTTGATTCCGGCTACGAAAACGGCTGCACAGAGAAGATTTTAGATGTACTGAAAAAACACAACGCCCCCGCAGCCTTCTTCTTAGTAGGCAATTACATTGAAAAGAACGCCGACTTGGTGCGGCGTATGGTAGACGAAGGCCATATTGTCGGCAACCATACTATGCACCACCTGGATATGAGCAAGCTGACCCAAAAGGACGCATTTTCCAAAGAGCTGCAGGATTTAGAAACCCTATTCAAGGAGACTACCGGCAAGGACCTGCCCAAATACTACCGCCCACCCCAAGGCGTCTACAGTCAGGAAAATCTGCAAATGGCTAAGGAATTGGGCTACAAGACCGTGTTTTGGAGCCTTGCCTATGTGGATTGGAACAACGATTCCCAGCCGACCCGGGAGCAGGCTTTCGAAAAGCTGCTGCCCCGGATTCATAACGGCGCGGTGGTGCTGCTCCATTCCACCTCTGCCACCAACGCGGAGATTCTGGACGAACTGCTGACCAAATGGGAAGCCGCCGGCTATCGCTTCGCCTCCATCGATCAATTATTTGTATAAACTAAGCGGCACCCAACCGGGTGCCGCTATACATTATATATCTATTAACCCTTATATCTGGGCTGGCAGGTAAGGTTCACTCCCAGCCGCTTAAAAATCTTCTCGTCCACCGCAGACAGGATCACCGAGGAGTGGACCTCGCAGCCACGCAGCTTGCCCAGCTGTTCCATGGCCAGCTCCGCTCTGGGATCTGTAGCCGCGCAGATAGACAAGGCGATGAGCACCTCGTCAGTATGCAGGCGGGGATTGCGGTTGCCCAGATGGTCCACCTTCAAATGCTGAATGGGGTCAATGACCTCCGGGGCGATGAGATGCAGATCATCATCCAGACCCGCCAGGATCTTGAGGGCATTGAGCAGCAGCGCCGAGGATGCGCCCAACAAGCTGGAGGTCTTGCCGGTGACGATCCGACCGTCCGGCAGTTCCATAGCTGCAGCGGGCAGGCCGGTCTGCTCCGCCCGCTCCAAAGCGGGCGCTACCACTCTCCGGGCATCCACAGATACATCGGCTTTCTGCATCAGAAGCTCCAGCTTACGGATCTGGCTATCTTCCGCCTTGCCCTGCTTCTGCTCGCACAGAGCAGTATAGTACCGACGGACAATTTCCTGCCGGGAGGCTTCCCGGCATACTTCATCGTCTGTAATGCAGCTGCCCACCATATTCACGCCCATATCCGTGGGGGATTTATAGGGACATTCGCCCAGGATCTGCTCGAACATGGTCCTAAGCACCGGGAAAGCTTCCACATCCCGGTTATAGTTGACAGTGGTCTGGCCGTAGGCTTCCAAATGGAAGGGGTCGATCATATTCACATCGGACAGGTCAGCCGTGGCCGCTTCATATGCAAGGTTTACCGGATGATTCAGAGGCAGATTCCACACCGGGAAGGTCTCAAACTTGGCATAGCCGGCATTAACACCCCGCTTATGCTCGTGGTAGATCTGGCTCATACAGGTAGCCAGCTTACCACTGCCGGGGCCCGGCGCAGTGACCACCACCAAGCTACGGGTAGTCTCAATAAAATCGTTCTTGCCATACCCCTCGTCGCTGACGATGTGGGCAATGTTATAGGGATAGCCGGGAATATCATAATGGTGATAGACCTTGATATCCATGGCCTCCAGCCGGTCGGAGAACGCCTTCGCCATACTCTGCCCGGAGAATCGGGTCAGCACCACGCTGGACACATACAGGCCAAAGCCCCGGAACACATCGATCAGCCGGATCACATCCCGGTCATAGGTGATGCCCAGGTCGCCACGGATCTTATTCTTTTCGATATCGTCGGCATTGATGGCGATGACCATCTCCACCTGATCTTTTAACTGCAGGAGCATCCGCAGCTTACTGTCCGGCTGGAAACCGGGCAGGACACGGGATGCATGGTTATCGTCATAGAGCTTGCCGCCGAACTCCAGATACAGCTTGCCGCCGAACTGGGCGATCCGCTCCCGGATGTGGGCAGATTGGGTG
>JAFVVI010000046.1 GCA_017502265.1 Oscillospiraceae bacterium | reverse complement strand
TGGAGCGGGGTGTACGACCAATAGGGCTTTGGTCTATATCGATGACCTTATCCAAATGCTCCATACCACAAACACAACAGCAAGCGCCGGGACGGGTGCGGGCGTGGTTCAGCTTGCCCAACAGTGTTTTGTTCAGAACCTCGTTCACCAGGCTGGATTTTCCGGAGCCGGACACGCCTGTAACGCAGGTCAGTGTCCCTAAAGGAATCGACACATCCACATCCTTCAAGTTGTTCTCCCGGGCGCCGGACACAGTAAGATAATTGCCGTTACCTTGCCGCCTGGTTGACGGTACAGGTATTTTTTTCTTTCCGGTAAGGTACTGGGCTGTTATTGAGTTCGGTTCTTTGCATATCTCGTCCAAACTACCTGCAGCCACGATCTGGCCGCCGTGGGAACCGGCGCCAGGACCCACATCTACAATAAAATCTGCCGCCCGCATAGTATCCTCATCATGCTCCACAACGATCAGCGTATTGCCCAGATCCCGCAGCCGTTTCAGCGTATCCAACAGCTTATCGTTATCCCGCTGGTGCAGGCCGATGGAAGGCTCATCCAAAATATACAGAACACCCATCAGCGAGGAACCGATCTGGGTAGCCAAACGGATTCGCTGGCTCTCACCGCCGGACAGTGTAGCTGCTGCCCGGGACAGGGTCAGATACTGCAGACCCACATCCATCAAAAAGCGCAGACGAGCCTGAATTTCCTTGACGATCTGCGCCGCCACCAGGGCCATATTGCCCTCCAAATGCAGGTTATTCATAAAGTCCAATTCCTGGGCAATGCTCATACGGCAAAAATCCATAATGCCGATGCCGCCCACTGTTACTGCCCTGGCAATCTCCGACAGGCGGTCGCCGTGGCACCGGGGACAGGGCGCGGTAGACATACATTCCTCCAGCTCCTTACGGGCAGCATCAGACTGGGTCTCCCGGTATCGGCGGCTGATATTATTGAGAATTCCCTCAAAAGGCTGCTCCAAAATGCCCATTCCGTTGCCCCGGTTATAGGTCATTCGCAATTTCTCGCCCTTTGTGCCATAGAGGATCACGTCCATTGCCTCCCGGGAGAGGTCCTGTATGGGAGCAGTCAAGGAAAAACGGTATTTTTGAGCCAACGCCTCAAAATACATACGGAAAATAGAGTCCGTCCGGGCATTGCTCCAGCCGGAGGCCTGGATCGCACCGTCAAAAATAGACTTGGTTTTATCGGGAATGACCAGATCTTCGTCAGCAATCAGCTGGAAGCCGAGACCCGTACAATCCGGGCAGGCACCTGCCGGGTTGTTGAACGAAAACATTCTGGGCTCCAGTTCAGAAAGGCTGATGCCGCAGTCTTCGCAGGCATAGTTCTGGGAGAAAGTCAGTTCTTCTTTTGCATCCGGCAATTCAATGGTCACAAGGCCGCCGGAATGCGTACAGGCCGTCTCAATAGAGTCGGTCAAACGGCGGCGCTGTCCTTCCCGGATCACCAGTCGATCCACCACCAGTTCGATGGTATGCTTTTTGTTTTTGTCTAAAGAAAACTCTTCGCTGAGGTCGTACAGAATGCCGTCCACCCGCACCCGGGCAAAGCCCTGCTTCCGCGCATCCTCAAACACCTTGGCATGTTCACCCTTCTTGCCGCGGATAATGGGACTGAGCACAATAAATCGTGTTCCCTCGCCCAATGCTTCAACCCGATCCACGATCTGGTCAATGGTCTGCCGGGCAATTTCCTTACCGCATTTGGGGCAATGGGGAATGCCCACACGCGCCCACAGAAGCCGCAGGTAGTCATAGATTTCCGTAACCGTACCCACAGTGGAACGGGGATTTTTGGAGGTGGTCTTCTGGTCAATGGAAATGGCCGGGGACAGGCCATCAATGGAATCTACATCCGGCTTGTCCATCTGCCCCAAAAACTGCCGGGCATAAGCGCTTAAGCTCTCCACATACCGCCGCTGACCCTCTGCATAGATGGTGTCAAAGGCAAGGCTGGACTTACCCGAGCCGGACAGACCGGTGAACACCACCAGTTTATCTCTGGGAATAGACAAATCTACATTTTTCAGGTTGTTTTCTCTGGCGCCTTTGATGATAATCGTATCGTTCATACTTGCTTCGTCTCCAAAAAAGTCTTCTAAATAGTATAACACGAAATCGGTCGTTGCACAAGCACAGATTCAAACAAAATTTCGGTCTCCCTGTTTTGGTATGACTTGGGCGGTTTGGCATAAGAATTTATCGGGAGTTTTTCATTTTTTGTTGGTTTTTCTCCCAGTTCGGTGTTGCATTTTGGACGGGGTTAATGGTATAATGTGGTTAGAATGGCTTATGGTGCGGCCATAAGCAGAAATAGATGATTGAGAGGTAGTTTGAAAGATGATTGCGTACAGTGAAAATATCAAAATTTTCTGCGGAAATTCCAATCGTGCCTTTGCAGAGACTGTCTGCAAGGAATTGGGTCTGGAGCTGGGCAACAGTGTGGTGCAAACCTTCTCCGACGGCGAGGTCTCTGTTTCCATGAATGAGACTGTCCGTGGCGCTGATGTATTCTTGATTCAGTCCACCTGCAAGCCCGTTAACGACAATCTGATGGAACTGTTGGTTATGATCGACGCCTGCCGCCGCGCTTCCGCCGGTCGTATCACCGCTGTAATCCCCTACTTTGGCTATGCCCGTCAGGACCGTAAAGCCAAGAGCCGCGACCCCATCACTGCCAAGCTGGTTGCCAATATGATCACCGCTGCAGGCGCTGATCGCGTGCTGACTATGGACCTGCACGCAGCCCAGATTCAGGGTTTCTTCGATATCCCTGTCGACCACCTGCTGGGCAATCCCACTTTCGTAAAATACTACCTGGATAAATTCCCCGAAGATAAGTTTAATCACGATGATTTCGTTGTGGTCTCCCCCGACGTTGGCTCTGTTGCTCGCGCCCGTGCCTTTGCCGCAAAGGTACATATGGGTCTGGCTATCGTGGACAAGCGCCGTCAAAAGGCCAATGTATGCGAGGTTATGAATGTCATCGGCGATGTAAAGGGCAAGACTTGTATTCTCTTTGACGACATGATCGATACTGCCGGCTCCCTGTGCAACGCTGCTCAGGCTCTGGTGGAAATCGGCGGCGCAAAGGAAGTTTACGCCTGCGCTACCCACGGCGTGCTGTCCGGCCCTGCCTTTGATCGCATTCAGAAGTCCTATATCAACGAAGTGGTTGTCCACAACACCATTCCCGTATCCGCCGATTGCCCCTGCGATAAGATCAAGCAGTTGGATGTTGCTCCTATTTTCGCACGGGCCATTTCCCATGTTCACGGCGGCACTTCCATCGCAGATCTGTTCTAAGCCGTGTTTGGTAAGAAAACAGATAGCTGGCTGATCGTCGGTCTTGGAAACCCCGGCAAGGAATACGAGCGTACCCGGCACAACTGCGGTTTTATGGCCATTGATGTCCTGGCAGACAAGCTGAGCTGTAAGATTGACAAAGCCAAGTTTCAAGGGTTGTACGGGCAGATCACTTACAAAGGAAACAAGCTATTTCTTCTGAAGCCGCTGACCTATATGAATCTTTCAGGCCGCTCTATTTTACAACTGTCTGCCTATTACAAGATCCCACCTGCCCGGATCATCGTACTGTTTGACGATATTTCTCTGGAGCCGGGAAGGCTGCGGATCCGAGGTGACGGCTCTGCCGGTGGTCACAACGGTATCAAGTCCATTATCCAGGAACTGGGATCGCAGGATTTCCCCCGGGTGAAGATCGGTGTGGGCAGCAAGGCCAACCCACAGCAGGATCTGGCGGATTGGGTTCTATCCGGATTTGACGGACAGGACAAAAAAGCTTTGGAATTCGCATTACAAAATGCTGGTAACGCTGCTTTGTGCATCATTGAAAAGGGTGTGCAGGAGGCTGCCAATCAATTTAACGGTTTAAAACCGTAAATATTGTCATTTTACCACGGAAAGGGGGGTATTTTCCCCCTTTCCGCGTTCTTGCGTGGAAAGAAAATTCTTCTTTTGAGGTGCTTTTATGGAAAAGCTATTGGAAATCTTAAAAAGCATGCCGGAATACGCCACGGCGCTGCAGACACTGTCAGAGGGTAAGACTGCGGCGATCACCGGCATCGGCCAGATCAACAGAAGTCACATTATCGCCGGCCTGTATGCCCATACGGACCGGCCCTTGGTGGTAATCTGTCAGGACGATCTGGCTGCCAAGCGCCTATCTGAGGAATTCAAGGCATTTTTAGGCGCAGATTTCCCTGTGCTGCCCTCCCGGGAGCTGACCCTTTACGACAGCGCAGTGGTCTCCAGAGGCTGGGAGCAAAAGCGGCTGCGCCAATTATACGCTCTTGCCGCAGGAGATACCCGCTTGCAGATTATGGCCTGGGACGCGTTGAGCCAACGGACTATCCCCCCCACCGTGCTGAATCAGGCTGCATTTCAGCTGGAAACCGGAAAAGAATATGCTATCGACGAGCTGATTCGATCACTGACCGAATGCGGCTACAGTCGCTGCGGTATGGTGGAAGGACCTGGCCAGTTTGCCGTCAGAGGCGGTATTTTGGATGTATACTCCCCCGCTACGGAGTTGCCTGTTCGCGCAGAGTTCTTTGGGGACGAGCTGGATACCATGGGCTATTTTGATCCCGACACCCAGCGCAGAACGGAAAATGTTGATAAACTCACCATTTTGCCGGTAAGCGAGACCCTGCCCCGCTTGCACCCTGAGGGCCTTGAGGGCCTCTGCCAGGATATGGAGCGGGTGATTGCCCGGCAAAAACGGCGAAAAAATCCCAACGAAGACCTGATTAAGACACTGGAAAAAGACCTGGAAAAATATCAAAACGGCATTCACCATTCTGCCGCAGACCGCTACATGGCGCTGATCTACCCGGAAATGGCAACCGCAATGTCTTATATCCCTGCAGAAGCAGGGGTGATTTTGTGCGATCAAAGCGGAATCCACCGAGCATCCCGTGGGCGAACAGACGAGTTAGGCCTGCAGCTTGACAGTCTCCTGCAGGCAGGTCTGGTAGTGGGCGAGCTTTGCGACTACACATGGCAGTGGGAGGATTTTTGCGAGGGTTTGCAGGGCAGGTCTGTCCTGTATTTAGACACCTTTGCCGCTGCTGCCTATCCGGAAAGCTGCCCGCCCCATCAGCTTCTGCCCATGACCGCAAAGCAGCTGCCGGGTTATGGTGGCAATTTGGATACCGCTGCGGCTGACCTGCTGCACTATCAAAAGATGGAATTTTCAAGCCTTGTTCTGTGTGGCTCCCGCCGCAGAGCAGAGCTTTTGCAGGAAATGCTGAATAGCCGCGGATTGTCGGCCTTTCTTGCCATTCCCCTGCACACAATGCCCCAGCCGGGGCAGATCCTGCTGGCAGAGGGCACATTACCCTTTGGCATGGAGTATCCCAGCGTAAAACTGGCGATTCTAACGGAAGGGCAACTGACCGGCAAGGCGGAAACCCGCCGCAGACCGGCAAAAAAATCTGCCACCAATCGGCAGAAACTCAACTCTTTCACGGATTTGACCCCCGGCGATCTGGTTGTCCACGAGAATTACGGCATCGGCCGTTTCGTGGCTATGGAGCAGATCAAGGTAGATGGGGCGGTCAAGGATTATGTAAAAATCGCCTATCAGGGAACAGACACCTTATTTGTGCCGGCCACCCAGCTGGATCTGGTCAGCAAGTATATCGGCGGTGGCGGCGAGGATGCCAATGTGCGGCTGAATAAGATCGGTACGGACACCTGGCAGAAAACCAAGGCCAAGGCCCGGAAAGCGGCCAAGGATATGGCCGGCGAGCTGATCCAGCTGTATGCCGCCCGGCGGCGGCTGGAGGGTTATGCCTTTTCGGCGGATTCCCCTTGGCAGCGGGAGTTTGAGGACAATTTCCCCTACCCGGAGACCGACGATCAGCTGCGGTGCATTGGGGAGATCAAGAAGGATATGGAATCCCCTATTCCTATGGATCGCCTGCTGTGCGGTGATGTGGGTTTCGGCAAGACAGAAGTTGCTCTGCGCTGCGTGATGAAGGCCATTATGGACGGCAAACAGGTAGCCATTTTAGTGCCTACTACGGTTTTGGCCCAGCAGCACTATCAGACCGCCATCAGCCGATTCCGGGGATTCCCCGTAAATATTGATGTGCTCAGCCGTTTCCGCACCACAACCCAGCAAAGCCGTACCCTGCAGAATCTGCGGGCAGGTCAGGTGGATCTTATTATCGGCACCCACAAGCTGCTGCAAAAGAGTGTGCAATTTAAAGACTTAGGCCTTTTGATTGTAGATGAGGAGCAGCGCTTCGGTGTCAGCCACAAGGAACGGCTGAAAGAAATTTCCAAGGGTGTGGATGTGCTGACTCTGTCTGCCACTCCTATCCCCCGGACACTGAATATGGCCCTGTCCGGCATCCGGGATATGTCTACAATCGAGCAGCCGCCAGCAGACCGCTATCCGGTACAGACTTATGTGATGGAGCACAACAACGGCGTACTGGACAACGCCATCGCCCGGGAAATTGAGCGGGGCGGTCAGGTTTACTATCTGCACAACCGGGTAGAGACCATTGAGCAGTGCGCCGCTGCATTAAAAAAACGCAATCCCGCTTTAAATATTGCTGTTGCCCACGGAAAAATGGGTGAGGAGGCCCTTAGTGATGTGATGCGGGCTATGGCAGACGGCGAGATTCAGATTTTGGTGTGCACTACCATTATTGAAACTGGTCTGGACATTGCCAATGTAAACACCTTGATCATCGAAAACGCCGACCGTTTTGGTCTAAGCCAGCTTCATCAGCTGCGGGGCCGGGTAGGCCGTTCCACCCGCCACGCCTACGCCTACTTTACTTACAGGCCGGACAAATCGTTGACGGAGATAGCAGAAAAACGGCTGGCTGCCATCCGTGATTTTGCGGAATTTGGTTCCGGCTTCAAGATTGCTATGCGGGATCTGGAGATCCGCGGCGCAGGCAATCTGCTGGGCGCGGAACAGTCCGGCCATATGATGAGCGTGGGCTATGATATGTATCTGAAGCTGCTGGATGAAGCAGTATTGGAGGAGCGAGGCCAGCGGCCCAAGGAGCCGGACTGCACCGCCGATCTGAATGTGACTGCCAATGTGGACAAGGCCTTTGTGGCCCGGGGGGAGGAGCGTATGGACCTGTACCGCCGCATGGCTGCCATCCGCTCTCAAGAGGATGCGGATGACCTGCTGGACGAGATCGTGGACCGTTACGGCGAGCCGCCTAAGGGCGTACTGAATCTCATTGAAATCGCTTTGCTGCGAGCCAATGCCCGGAAGGTGGGCATCTGCGATATCCGGCAAAAAGCCGGCGAGGTACAGTTCACCCTGCTGAATCTGAACTTTGAAGCCATCAGCGCCCTGTGCAACGACCCGGACTACAAAAACCGGGTACAGCTGGTGGCTACCGCAAAAGACCCCACAATACGGCTGAAACTGGCCTCCGGGGTAGACAGTCTGCGGCAATCCAAGGTCTTCATCCAGCGCTATACCCAGTACGCATAAGCCCTTTTATTCTCCCAGTGCGGCAATTACAAGGATGGGCAGGTTATCCCGGTAGATTTCGTCAAATTGGCTTAGTGGCAACGGGTTGATGCCCTGCCCTACCTCAACAGTATAGCCGGGACGACGAAATTCCTGAACAAACCAATCTTTATACCCGGCAAAGCCGGAAGCATAGGGGACATCTGCAAGGGCATAACCGCTGGCATCTGCCATTTTCTGTCCCAATTCCCGTGCCCCCGGAACTTCTATATCCTGAAACTGCCAATAAATTTCTTTTCCTTGGGAGTGGTAAGCCAGGATCAACGCCGGGTCAATGTAGCGGGTATACCCTGCCAATGCCCGGGACTCAAATTGGTCCAAAGCGGATCTTCCCACATAGTCCCGTGGACCTGGTTGGGTAAAGCCCTGTGAAAACTTGATTTCTCTGGCCCGAAGCCAACCGGCTGGGTACTGTAAATTCAAGTCAACGCCCAAGAGATTGGCTTTCCATCCATCCGGAAAAGGAATGGATGGGTAATTGGCTGCCAACTGTTCTGCCAATTGGTACTGAGCGCTGCCCGTCTGTATAGCGCCGGTCACAAGGTCCACACCGTCGGGATCCACCATGGGCACCATATAGATGGTAACCCGCTGGGCCAGTTCCTGGGCATCCCTGTCGTAGATCCTGTCACCGGATTGGATCGCCTGGGCAAATTCCTCTGCAAATTTCAGAAGCACCGGCGTGGTGATCCACTCGTTAGCATGGTGCGAGGCGGTAAAGATCACTTTTCTTGGGCCGTTTCCAATCACAAGAGTTGGAATCGGCCGCTGAAAGGCAGTAGTTGCCAGGATCTCTGTGCGGCAAAAGGGATAGGTATTCACAATATCCTGTATTATCCGCAGGTTGGCAGACGATGTAATGGGTCTATCGGTGGTAATAATGGCCATAGAATCACCTCTTGCCAGTATATGCAGAAATTCTATCCGTTGACATCCCCCTGTGGGGGTTGAAAGTTGCAGAAAAATCGAGTAATATATACAAAAAAGGAGGTGGGCATTATGCACGATCATGAACATTCCTATATGCACGCCCACGGCATGGCCCACTCTCACGGCCACATTCACGAAAATCAAAAGGCCGTCATCAACCGGCTGGCCCGAGCCATCGGACATTTGGAAAAGGTAAAGCGCATGGTGGAAGATGGGTACGACTGCTCCGAAGTGCTGATCCAGCTGGCTGCCGTGCGTTCCGCGCTGGATAACACCGGTAAGGTAATTTTAAAAGACCATATCCACCACTGTATGGTCGATGCGGTGGCAGCCGGTGATGAAACTGCCATTGAAGATCTCTGCCAAGCGGTAGATAAGTTTATGAAATAAAAAAAGCAGTGCGACCTAACGATCGCACTGCTTTTATTTTGGCTGAATGGATAGATGATACTCAATAACACCTGCAGCATTTTGCTCTATCTCGATAGTGTATCGCAGGTCGATGACGCCTGCAAATGGGGTAATGTTTGCCTCCACCCGGGTGGCGCACACCGTCAGCATCAGCACGCCAAACTCCATTTGGTACAGGCAATCGTGAGCCTCGCCCACCCGGAAGATCATCTCGGAGTTCAATCTGCCAGTTCTGGTCAGGGTCAACTGATCCTTCTGGATCAAAAAGGTAGTCTGCACACCCTGCAGGCCTGTCAGTTCGCTTTCCTCATAACAAAGCTTCCAGCCCTCGGCAACCTCCTCCAATGTGCCATCGGTGACCAATTCAATCACTTCCGGCTCTTGGCCGGCATAGCTTTGACTACCCTTGACGGACAGGACAACATTCTGTACCATCTCAAGCCTCCAACGCTAACTGCAGCAGCCGGTCGATGAGCGCACTGTAGGCAATGCCGCTGGCCACAAACAGTTTGGGATACATGGAAATAGAAGTAAATCCGGGCAGGGTGTTGATCTCATTGAAGACCACCCGGTTATCCTGCCGTGTAATGAAGAAATCCACCCGACTAAGGCCCTGGCAGCCGATGGCCTTGTACACCTGTACCGCTGCGTTACGCACCTGTTCGGCTACCGTTTCCGGAATCCGGGCAGGAATATAGGCCACAGAGGTATCGGTAATATACTTGGCATCATAGTCATAGAACTCCGCGCCGGAGTCGATCTCGCCGGCCACTGAGGCGATGGGATCTTCATTTCCCAACACGGCAACCTCCACCTCAATACCGTCAATAAATTCCTCCACCAGGATCTTTGCATCGTAACGGCCGGCATCCAAAAGCGCAGCAGTCAGCTGCTCCCGGTTACCTGCCTTGGACACACCCACGGAGGATCCCGTGCCTGCAGGCTTTACAAACACAGGATAGGAGAATTTCCCCTCCACATCCCCGATAATACGGTCCATATCCCTCTGCAGACCGCTGCTTCTTACCAGTAGCCAGGCAGCCTGGGTGATGCCGGCATTGTCCACAACCAGCTTGGTGAGGGTCTTATCCATGGCAACGGCAGATGCAGACACCTGCGGGCCAACACAAGGAATCCCTGCCATCTGCAGAAGGCCCTGCATGGCACCGTCCTCGCCGTTTTCTCCGTGGAGCACCGGGAATACCACATCAATGGGATTCCGGGTCACTACGCCGGACTGAAAGGTCACAAGTCCCTCGCCTCTGACGGGAGAGATCAGCGCCCGGCAATTATCCGGGTGGGTCTCCCATTTACCGGAAGGCAACAAAGTGTAATCCGTGCCGCCGTAAAGAAACCATTCACCTTCCTTAGTGATACCTACAGGGAAAATATTATATTTTTCCGCGTCCATATTGTTCAGGACGGATTCTGCCGAGCGCAGGGATACCGCATGCTCCGGGCTGATACCGCCGAACAGAACGCATACATTCAATTTTTGCATAATACCATTCCTTAATTGTTACTTTAACAGCGCCTCGCCTGCGCGGAATATATCCCCCGCGCCTACAGTCAGCACCACATCTCCCGGTTGAATGAGCGACCGCAACTGGGCCGTCACTTCCGGCAAGGTCTGGCAGTATATCGAGCCGGGGATCTCCTTTTGCAGGTCCATAGAGGAAATACCGGTAAGATTACTCTCCCGCGCGGCATAGATTTCCGCCAAAACCACCACATCCGCCTTTTTCAGTTCCCGTACAAAATTGGGAAATAATGCCTTGGTCCGGGTGTAAGTATGGGGCTGGAATGCCAACACCAAGCGGTTATGATCCATGGTGCGGACAGCTTCGATAGTAGCCGCCAGTTCATCAGGGTGGTGGGCATAATCATCGTATACATCTGCACCGTTAAAGCGGCCCTTGAACTGCATACGGCGATCTGCGCCGGAGAATGTAGACAGGCCTCTGGCCGCAGCCTCACCGGGGATTCCAAGCATCCAGGCTGCGCCGGCCGCCGCCAAGGCATTCATCGCATTGTGACGCCCTAACACCCGCAGGTCCAGATGGCAATACCGCTGGCCGTCACAGACCACATCCAGATGCCGCCAATCCGGGCAGATATTTTCAGCCCGTACCCGGTTATAGGGTTGGATGCCGAAGCTCACATAGGGTGTCCCGCTAAGGGCCTCCACCGTATGGGGATCATCACCATTGGCCAAAACGCCGCCGGTAGACAGAAGCGCAAATTCCCGGAAGGATTTCTGCACATCGGCAAGATCCTTAAAATAATCCAGATGGTCTGCCTCTACATTCAGAATCACCGCAAGAGTGGGCGAAAAATTCAAAAAGGAATCGCAGTATTCGCAGCTTTCCATCAAAATGGTATCGCCCTGCCCCACCCGATGGCCTGCCTGCAGCAGGGGCAGGTAGCCGCCGATCATAACCGTGGGGTCAATATCCGCTGCCATCAGAATATGGGTCAGCATAGAGGTTGTGGTGGTTTTACCGTGCGTACCGGCAACACATACAGCATTTTTATACTCCCGCATAATCACACCCCAGGCCTGGGCTCGCTCAAACACTGGAATACCGGCGCTGCGGGCAGCGGCAATCTCCGGGTTATCATTATGGACAGCCGCAGTACGGATCAAGCATTCCGCGCCACAGATATTCTCCGCCTGGTGGCCGATATGGACGGTAATTCCCTTAGCAACAAGCTCCTCGGTAGAGACGCTGGCGCTCATATCAGAGCCAGTCACCTCCATACCCATTCCCTGCAGGACCAGGCCCAACGGGCGCATAGAAACACCGCCGATTCCAACCAGATGGACCCGCCGGCCAGGCTGTAAATATCTCTTTAGTTCTTCGTTTCTGTTATTCACTCAGGTATTCCTCCCGAAAAACGAAAATCTTTGCTTTTAACTTTAACATTATATAATATTTTTTAATTTTTTACAACTAAAATTTATCGTCCGTCACGATGGATCTTCCACAACAGATACCACCTTGCTGTAGCCGGTTGCATAGCGGTCAGGACAGACCATTTCCGTCTGTCCGGGAGCCAGAACGGGAATGGTTACACAGTGGGATATTCCTCCCATATAGACACCCGGGGGCGATAACCAGGATTTATAGTACAGGCGCAAATTATACAGTGTCCTACCGGTTGTATTGGTAACAACCAGCGTTCCGTTATCTTTATCCGTGATAATCAAGCCATCCACCTGCTTCTGATCTGTGGTTTCCTGCCAGCCGGAGCAATCCTTTATTGGGCTTTGCTGATAGACACCGGCGTGGATTTCCAGCAGCACCACCGTCGCCCCTACCGGGATATGCTCACCGTAGAACACATAGCTATCTTTTTCCGTTTGCAAGGTAATGCAGGCATAGCGCACCTCCCGCTCCCCGGTATTATATATGTGCAGAGCTGCAATATTTACCACCTCCCGGCCGGAGACATCCTCCAGAAACGGCCCTTCATAAGCGGAGATCTCTTGCGCTACCAGCGAGGTCCCCGGTACTGTTACCGGCAAGGTGATGCCGGTGGGCATTTGCGGAGCTTGCACTGATGCAAATGCCTCCTTGGTTAGCGTATTTTTTACCGATTCCTGGAGCGCCCATACCATCAGCATACTGCCTGCAAAGCCAAGAATCAACAGAAGAAACCTTTTCATTGTCAACATTCATTTCGGATCGTCATAACCTTCCCGCCCCTTCTTATGATACTGTCATTATAAGGTTGGAACAGGAAGAACAATGGAAAACGGTGGTGGGATACCTGCAAAACCGTATGACAAAGTTGCTGAGGAATCTGGCAGAGGCAACAGAAAAATGACCTGTGAGCAGGCATTTTTGCTGAACAGGCAACATTATGCAGAAAGAAAAACCCAAGCCATAATGGCTCGGGTTTTCTGTTATTGCGCAAAGAAAAAAGGAGATGCAACTGCATCTCCTTTTTTATGGAGCGGGTGACGAGGCTCGAACTCGCTACCTCCACCTTGGCAAGGTGGCGCTCTACCAGATGAGCTACACCCGCGGAACAAGAGGTATTATAACAGATTTCCCCAATAAGTCAATACCTTTTTGGAAATTTTCTGCACTTCCTCTTGTATTTTTACAAAGAATCCTTAGAATAACGGGAGAAACCGTCCCCAAGCACCTGGTGAGCCTCCTGCAGGATCACAAAGGCATTGGGATCGATGTCCACAACCAACTGCTTCAGATCTGCCAGCTGCTGCCGTTTGACTGCAGTCAGAATCACCTTGGTCTCAGCCTGGCTATAGGCGCCCTCGCCGTGGAGGTAAGTTACACCTCTGTCCAGCTTTTCCCAGATTGCCCGGGCAACCTTCTCATGCTCGGCGGATATAATCAACGCAACCTTGGAATAGTCAAAGCTATAGACCACAGCATCCAAAACCTTTCCGCAGACAAAAATAGCTACGCCGCTATAAAGCACAAGAGTAATATCCCGGAATACGATACCTGTCAGCACAGCCACACTGGCATCAATCATAATGGCGATCATGCCAATAGGGACATTGCGATAACGGAGCTTCAGAAGCCGCACAACGATATCGGAACCGCCGGTGGAAACGCCGGTCATAAACACGATGCCAAGACCAACGCCACAGGTTAAACCACCGTAAAGGCCACCGATCAACGGCTCTGTTGCAGGGATCGGCATCATGGCAAACAAATCCAAAGCCAGTGCGCTCAGGGCCATTCCGATCAACGAGCCAAAGAAGAATTTCTTGCCGATCTTCACGCCGGCCAGCGCGAACAGAGGCAGATTCATAATGGCCGTGATCGTACCTACACTTCCCCGTCCCATGAGGCGGACAAGGATCATGGCAAGACCGGACAAACCGCCGGCATTCAGATCGTTGGGAGCCAAAAACAAATTGAATCCCAAGCCAAACAACGCACAGCCTACCGCAATTTTTATAATGTCAAACAGTGATTTCCCGATTTTAGACATACAAACTCCTACATATCAAAGCTGATCTGCTTTTCCGGCGCATCTTCCTCTTTCAGCAGCGCGCCCGCCGTGGGAATGGTCTTATTCCGGTAACGGCTGGCATTGACGATGCCGCTGCCCTCCAGAAGCGTCACCCTGCGCAGCAGCGCCTTTTTCTTCAGGGTCATAACCGCAACGCCTTGGGTGTTTTTCGTGGTCTTAGGCAGCAGCTGAGCCGTAGAGATAATGGCCGCCCGATCATCGGTGGAATACAGGACTATCTGCTGGTCCGCATCCAGCACCATTGCGCCGACCAAGGGGCTCTTATCGGAGAAGGCCGAGGTCAGGCGACGGCGGTTGGTCTTGGTCTCGTAGGCAGACAGGGGCACTTTTGCGGCCTTACCGTTTTCAAAGAAGAACAGCACAAATCCCTTATAATCCCCGGGCAACACCACCTGCAGAACGGTCTCTCCCTGGTCCATACCCAGCTTCTGGGGTAGATAGTCACCCAACTGGGAAGCCTTGCCGTCGTCAAAATCCGACAGGCGCGTCTTGTAGCACTGGAACATACTGGTAAATACCAGCAATTCTGCCTTATTGGAGGTTTCGCAGGAGAAGTCCAGGCTGTCGCCCTCCTTGAATTTCTGCTCGCCGGACATACGGAGGGATTGGGCCGTGATCTTCTTTAAGTATCCTTCCTTGGACACAAAGAGGGTCACGGGATAGTCAGGGATCTGCTCCTCCTCATCCTCCACCAAGATCTGCTGGGTTTCGTAAACGATCTGCGTTTTCCGGGGCTGACCGTATTTGTCCGCCACCTGCTGCAGTTCCTTAATAATCACATTCTTCAGCTTCCGGCTACTGTTCAGGGTGTCCTGCAGGTCGGCAATCTCCCGCTCCAGTTCGGAGATGGCTTTGGTCTGCTTAAGAATGTACTCTTTATTGATGTTACGCAGCTTGATCTCTGCCACATAATTGGCCTGCACCTCATCGATGCCGAAGCCAATCATCAAATTGGGGATAACTTCATTTTCCAGCTCGGTCTCCCGGATAATGGAGATAGCCTTATCAATATCCAGCAGAATGCGCTCCAGACCCTTCAGCAGGTGCAGCCGCTCCTCTTTCTTCTGTATCTGGAAGAACAAGCGACGCTTCACACAGTCGGTTCGCCAAGCCGTCCACTCATCCAATATCTCACCGATGCCCATAACCCGGGGCATACCGGCGATGAGGATATTAAAATTGCAGGCAAAGCTATCCTGCAACGGGGTCAACCGGAACAGGCGCTGCATCAGTTTTTCCGGTTCTACACCACGCTTCAGATCAATGGTGATCTTCAGACCGCTTAAATCGGTCTCATCACGCATATCGTTGATCTCTTTGATCTTTCCGGCTTTGATCAGCTCCGCCACCTTATCCATAATGGCTTCGATGGTGGTGGAGTACGGGATCTCAGTGACCACGATACGGTTGCCGTCTTTCTCATAATGCCACTTGGCCCGGAGCTTAAAACTGCCGCGGCCTGTGGAATAGATTTCCCGGGTAACGGTTTCGTCAAACAACAGCTCCGCGCCAGTGGAAAAATCCGGGCCGGGCAGAGTCTCCAATACATCGTGGTCGGGATTGTTAATAAGGGCAATGGCAGTTTCACAAACCTCTTTCAGGTTGAAAGAGCAGATATTGCTGGCCATACCCACCGCGATACCCTGGTTGGCGGTGACCAACACATTTGGAAAGGTGGTGGGAAGCAAACTGGGCTCTTTCATAGTGCCGTCATAGTTGTCCACCATATCCACCGTATCCAGGTCAATATCCCGGAACAGTTCACTGCTGACGGAATCCAGCTTTGCTTCGGTATAACGGGAGGCCGCATAGGCCATATCCCGGGAATAGACCTTGCCGAAGTTACCCTTGGAATCCACAAAGGGGTGCAGCAGGGTCTCATTGCCCCGGGCAAGACGGACCATGGTTTCATAGATCGCAGCGTCACCGTGGGGGTTCAGCTTCATGGTCTGGCCCACGATGTTGGCAGATTTCTGCCGCGCGCCGTTCAGCAGGCCCATTTTATACATGGTGTACAGCAGCTTCCGGTGAGAGGGTTTAAAGCCGTCGATCTCCGGAATGGCCCGGGAGACGATCACCGACATAGCATAGGGCATATAGTTGATCTCCAGTGTTTCGGAAATCGCCTGCTCCGTGGTGGAGCCCACAAGGCCAACCACGCCGCTTGTGTCCACTTTTTTCTTATTCAGTTCGGGTTCTTTCTTCTTTCGTGCCATGATAAACCTCGCTTAAGAAATGTCAGCCAATTCCAGATACTTGGCGCCGTTCTCCGCAATAAAATTCTTTCGCTCATTCAGCGCATCGCCCAACAACACATCGAAATAATGAGCCGTGCGCTCTGCGTCCTCAGGCATCACCTTAATGAGCCGGCGGGTTTCCGGGTTCATAGTGGTCATAGACATCATTTCCGGGTCGTTCTCACCCAGACCCTTGGACCGCTGAATGGTATACTTTTTGCCCTCCAGTTGCTCCAAGATCCTTACCTTTTCCAATTCATTATAGGCAAATTGGGTCAGTTCTTTGCCGCCCTCTTTGTAGTTGATCTCAAAAAGCGGAGATTCTGCAATATACACATAGCCATCCCGGATCAATGTGGGGCAAAGACGGTAGAGCATAGTGAGAATCAGGGTGCGGATCTGGAAGCCGTCCACATCCGCATCGGTACAGATGACCACTTTATTCCAACGGAGATTTTCAATATCAAAGCTTGTCAGATCCTTGGCTTTCTTTCCCTGGATCTCTACGCCACATCCCAAAACCTTCACAAGGTCCGTGATGATGGGCGAAGCGAATATCTTATTGTAATCGGCCTTCAGACAGTTGAGGATCTTACCCCGGACGGGCATAATGCCCTGGAATTCCGCGTCTCGGCTCAGCTTGACGCTGCCCAATGCAGAGTCGCCCTCCACGATATACAGTTCCCGGATATTCACATCCTTACTGCGACAATCCACAAATTTCTGTACCCGGTTGGCAATGTCCACCTTAGCGCCCAGGTTCTTCTTGATATTGGTCTTGGTTTTCTCCGCAGACTCTCTGGCCCGCTTATTGATCAGGATCTGCTCGGCCGCCCTGTCTGCCTCCTGCTTATTCTCCAAGAACCACACCTGCAGCTGATCCTTAAAGAAATTGGTCATAGCCTCCTGGGTGAATTTGGAGTTGACCGATTTCTTGGTCTGGTTTTCAAAGCAGCCGATGGTGGAGAAGCAATTGGTGACGATCACCAGACTGTCCTGTACATCCTGGAAAATGATCTTGCTCTCATTTTTCGTGTACTTATTGCTTTCCCGCAGGTACTTATCGAATGCAGCAGTAAAGCCGGAACGCACCGCTCTGTCAGGACTGCCGCCGTATTCCAGCCAGGAGGAATTGTGGTAGTACTCCGTATGGCTGAGTTGCTTGGAGAAGCAGAAGGAGGTTGTGATCTTCAGCTTCATTTCCGGGCGGTTTTCCGCATCCCGGCCCCGGCGCTCAGTTTCCCAATACACTGGCATAGTAAAGGCATTATCCCCGGTCAGTTCCTCGATATACTGGCGGATACCGTCGTTATAGCAAAATTCCTCGGTTTCAAACTTATTGCCCACCTGATTACGTAAACGGAAGGTGATCCCCTTGTTCACCACCGCCTGCCGGCGGAGGACATCCCGGTAGTAGTCCACAGGAATGTTAATATCCGTAAAAACCTGCTTGTCCGGCCGCCAATGGAATACAGAGCCGGTCTTCTTACCCCGGTCTGTGGGCTCTTTCTTCAAGCCGCCCTTGTTGCGGCCCTTTTCAAAATGCAGGTCATAGCGGAAGCCGTCCCTGCGAATAGTTGCATCAAAAAATTCCGATGCGTACTGGGTCGCGCAAGAGCCAAGGCCGTTGAGGCCTAAGGAGTACTCGTAGTTCTCACCATTCTCACCGTACTTACCGCCGGCATACATCTCGCAGAACACCAGTTCCCAGTTATACCGCGTTTCTTTTTCATTATAATCCACCGGACAGCCACGGCCAAAGTCTTCCACTTCCACAGACAGGTCCTCATAGCGGGTGACGATGATGGTGTCACCGTGACCTTCGCGGGCCTCGTCAATGGCGTTGGACAATATTTCAAAGACCGCGTGCTTGCAGCCTTCCAGGTCATCCGAGCCGAAAATAACCGCCGGACGCTTACGGACACGCTCTTCTCCCTTCAGCATGGAAATGCTGGAATTGCCGTATTGTTCATTTCTTGTTGTAGCCATTTTCATACCTGCCAAAGTTTAAATTATTTCCAGTATATTATATGGTTTTTGTGTCGTAAAGTCAACCTTTGCTACAATATATTGTGGTTTTGTTCTATTGCCACAGCTTTGGACATACTCTTTGGTAGACCGTGGCAGGAGAACACCTCCTGCAATTAAGGAGGCTGGCTATGGAAAATATGTATGCAAGCATCGCTGCCAGGACTGGCGGCAATATCTATATCGGCGTGGTAGGACCGGTACGAACAGGCAAATCTACCCTCATCAAACGGATCATGGAACAGGTGGTCATTCCCAACATTGAAGAACCGTACCGAAAGGAACGGGCCCGGGATGAGCTGCCCCAATGCGGGTCCGGTCGGACCATTATGACCAGCGAACCCAAGTTCGTGCCGGAAGAAGCGGTGGAGATCGCGCCCGATGGCAAGACCCGTCTGCGGGTGCGTATGATCGATTCGGTGGGATATATGATCGAAGGAGCCGTGGGCGCTGACGAAGATGGTGTCCCCAGAATGGTGGCTACTCCCTGGTATGACTACGAGATCCCCATGACCGATGCAGCAGAGCTGGGTACCAAAAAGGTGATGGAGGAGCACTGCACCATCGGTCTGGTAGTCACCACCGACGGCACTGTGACGGATATTCCCCGCAACGACTATATAGATGGGGAACGCCGGGCCATCGCAGATATGCAGAAGACCGGCAAACCATTTTTGGTAATTATCAACTCCCAAAATCCTGCCGGTGAAGCTGCCAAAGCCGTAAAGAACCATATTCTGGAGGAATTCGGTATTGAAGCGATCCCCGTGGACTGTCAGGCCTTAGACAGCGAAGATATCGGACATCTGTTGGGTCATTTGCTATACAGCTTCCCTATGCAGACCCTGCAGGCGCATTTACCCCGTTGGTTTGACGCTTTAGAGCCGGATCACCCGGTAAAGTCTGCATTATTCGACGCGCTACAATCATATTTTGTTCGGATTCCCACACTGGCTCAGGCTGACAAGGTTCTGCAGGAGGCCAAATCTCTGGACTTCGTGCAGGATTTTACCATGCGGAATGTGGAGCCGGCTACCGGTACAGTTTCCTGCGCACTCACCTTCCCGGAATCCCTGTTTTATGAAATTCTCAGCAGTAAGGCCGGACTTCCCATAGAAGATGATGCCCAGCTTCTCTCTCTTTTAACAGAGCTTTCCGCTGCAAAAGCAGAATATGACCGCATCGCCGATGCACTATCCTCCGTGAAAGCCACAGGCTACGGTATCGTTATGCCGGATGCGGGACAGATGTCCCTGCAGACGCCGGAGGTGGTCCGCAAAGGGGGCGCTTTTGGTGTCAAGCTGAAGGCCGGCGCGCCATCCATCCATATGATCCGTGTGGATATTGACACCGAAATCAGCCCTATGGTGGGCGGCGAACAGCAGTCCCAGGAACTGATCTCCTACTTATCATCGGAGGACCCGGAAAAGCTATGGCAGAGCAACATTTTCGGCAAGTCCGTATACACGCTGATCCAGGACGGATTGAACGCCAAGCTGGTGCGCACCCCCACAGATGTACAGGAGAAATTCCGGGGAATTCTGACCAGGGTCGTTAACGAGGGCGCCAACGGATTGCTTTGTCTGATTGTATAACTGAAAGGGGTGCAAAAATGCACCCCTTTTTTCTAATTTTCCCTTTACCCCACGGGAATAATATGATAGAATAAGCAAATAAATCTGTAATTTAAGGGGGTGCAACTAATGGAGCTGCCAAAGCTTTCCGTCCGGAAGTTTCATATTCATATTCTGTCTTTTGCCATTCCGTTTTTTGGAATTCTGACCATTATGCTCTTCGGGCAGTACAGCCCCTTCGGACAGTATTCCATGTTGTACTCTGATATGTACCATCAGTATTTCCCCTTCTTCAAGACTTTCCGGGCTATGTTACTGTCCGGAGATTCTCTGCTTTACAACTGGAATATTGGTATGGGCCTGGATTATTTAGGCCTATATTCCTATTATCTGGCATCTCCCTTGAACTTTTTGAGCATTTTAGTGCCTGAAGGGTGGCTGCTGGGGTATTTTTCCCTGCTGGTGCCCATTAAGCTGGGCCTTGCCAGTATGTTCTTCGGCATTTTCCTGGAGAAGATCTTCGATAAGCGGGATCTTTCTATTCCCCTGTTTGGCAGTTACTACGGACTGTGCGCCTGGGCGTTGGGCTATCAGTGGAATGTAATGTGGCTAGATACCTTCGCCCTGCTTCCCCTGGTGATGCTGGGTATGGTATCTCTGCTGCGGGACAAAAAATTCGTTCTGTATACTGTTACCCTGTTCCTTTCGGTTTATATCAATTATTATATTGGCCTGTTTACCTGCTTCTTTGTGTTTTTAGGCTTCTTCTGCTATGAGATCTGCCGATTCAAAAATGTGGGTAAATTCTTTGCCGATCTGTCCAGAATCGCGCTGTTCTCTGCTTTGGCCATTGGAATGACCGCCATTCTCTCCCTGCCAACCCTTGCCGCTCTGCAAAACACCCAATCCAGCGTCAACACATTTCCTGAGGGTTTCCAGCTGAATATGACCTCTGAGCACAACTGGATGGGTCTATTCAAGACTATGGCGGCGGTGGCCGGCAATATGAACGGCGGTATCACGCACACCTTTAAAGAGGGTATGCCCAATCTCTATTGCGGTATCATTACGACCGTACTTGCATTTGTGTATCTGTTCTGCAAGGAGATCCGCCTGCGGGACAAGATCTGCGCGGTGGTGCTGCTACTGTTTTTCAATGTCAGCTTCATTGTCCGGCAATTGGATTATATCTGGCACGGATTCCACTTTACCAATATGATCCCCTATCGGTTCAGCTTTCTGTACAGTTTTGTGCTTCTGTATATGGCTTACAGCGCATGGTGCCACAGGAAAAGTTTCCAGCTTTGGCAGATCATTACCGCTGGAATATTGGCCATAGGCATTATGTTCTGCTACGAAGACTGGAGCGACCTTATTTTCTGGGCCTATAACGGAGCGTTTCTGCTGATCTATATCGCAGCGCTGATCTACTACAGCATCGAACGCCCCGTCCCGGAGGACCCGGACGATGTGCAAGCCCATGCAAAAAAGCAGATGTTGCGAAAAGGCATCTGCAGTCTTGCACTTTTGGGTGTTATGATGGCAGAATTGATTCTGAATCTGACAAATTTCGGAATGCGCTTCCCCGCAACCAATACCGCCAACTACCCCAAGGGCAAAGCGTCCACCCAATCTGTTCTGGATTACATGGAAGAATTGGAAAAGGACACCCTGTTCTACCGGGCCGAAGTCACCCACTCCCAAACCCTCAACGACGGTGCATTGAACGGCTATCGCGGCATTTCCACCTTTACCAGCTCTGCAAATGTAAAGGTTACCGAGTTTATGCGGGCGTTGGGTTATGGCGCAAAGAACACTTATAACCGCTACTGCTTTGAAGAAAGTACCCCTGTGGGCAACCTGTTCTTAGGTCTCAAGTATATGATCGAACGGGACGGGAATGTTGAAAAGAATTCCTATTTTGACGATATTTACAGTGTTGATAAGGTTCATTTGTTAGAAAACAACACCTATCTGCCTTTGGGCTTTTTGGCAAACTCCCAGCTGCTCAATGTCAAATTCTCTTCTGACGGCTACCGTTTTTCGTTCCAGAATACCCTGATGCGGAATGCTACCGGTGTGCAAAAGGATGTTTGGCACACCATGCCAGGCCGGACACTGACTATCACCGGCGATTGTCCCACGCTCAAGCCCCAACCCAATACCGGTTACTGCGACTATGTCACAGAGGACAAGTCCGGGATCATCACCTATAGCTACACCGCTGACCGGGAAGGCTTTCTGTGTATCAACCTGGACCTCTCCAAGCGGAATAATTTCACCATTCGGCTGAATGACGAGACTCTTTACAGCGAAACTTACAGCTTGACCCAAATGCTCGCCGTAGGCGATGTGCAGATCGGCGATGTGGTGGAGATCGAGCTGAAATGCAAAGAAAACGAGAAAGGCACCATCAAGATCAGCGCCGGTATCCTGAACGAGGAATTGTTCCGACAAGGATACGAGACGCTAGCTGCATCTGTATTGGAGGTAACCGAGTTCAGCAACACCCGTGTAGTCGGCAAGATCAACTGCAACCGGGACGGCGTTCTGTACACCTCGATTCCCCAGGACGGCAACTGGTCTGCCTGTGTGGATGGGCAGCCGGCCGAGATCGTTCTAATTGGTGACGCAATGATCGGCCTGCTGATGAGTGAGGGCGAACACATTGTGGAGTTCACCTACCACAACGATACCTTCTCCCTCGGCTGGAAAGTCAGCCTTGCTTTCCTGATCGTATTTATCGGTATTTACCTGGCGGTCTACAAGCCCAAGTTCCAACGCTACCAAGGCAGATATTTGAAGAAATAAAGAACACCGCTGCACAATCATCTTGTGCAGCGGTGCTTTTATAGGAAGAGGGTTATGCTTTCATTTCGATTCTTCGTGTGCAGATCATATTTTGCCATACCGTTCCGTCTGCAATATAATACTTGCGGTCAATTTTGCCATCCCGGGTGTGATAGTCAATTACGAAAACCTGTCCGTCCTCAATGAGAATGTGCGGATAATTATTATAGGGCAGTACATCACAGGTATTTTGGTAATCAAGGCATCTGCAATCCACATCCTTTAACTGCCAAAACTCACGGATATTCGCATAGTCTGATCAGTGAGACATATCCTGCTTGCCAAAATAATATGCAAATCATCCATACAATCAACTCCTTTCTGCTTGCATTATAGCAGAGAGGTGACTGTCAGACAATAAATGAAAGGTTGATATCTTCAACCATCGGTTGAACGGTTAGTAATTTGTTCTAAAAGAAAAGAGAGCCAGAATTTCTCCTGACTCTCTTGTGTTCGCGTTACCTATCTTCCCAGGCAGTCGCCCGCCAAGTATTGTCGGCGCAAATGAGCTTAACTTCTGTGTTCGGGATGGGAACAGGTGGACCCTCATCGCAATCAACACGAACTATATTAAAGGTTTTAACCCTTAATCGCTATTGCATTATATCATTGACTTTATAAACAGTCAAGTAGTTTTATATGGTGACCCATACCGGATTCGAACCGATGTTAACGGCGTGAGAGGCCGCTGTCTTAACCACTTGACCAATGGGCCATGGTGCACCTTCAGGGACTCGAACCCGGGACCCACTGATTAAGAGTC
>JAFVVI010000045.1 GCA_017502265.1 Oscillospiraceae bacterium | reverse complement strand
TTACTAAAGCAGGCGGTACCGCTGATGGCACAGCTACCTATGACCCCGAATCTAAAACTCTGACTTTGAATGGCTTTAGCTACTCCGGTGTGGGCTATCAGTACTTTAGTGACGGTCGGCATGCTGCAATCTATTCTGGCAGCGGACTTACCGTCAAGCTTGTGGGAGAGAATACTGTTACCGCAACTTCTACGGATAAAATTGGTGCGGGACTTTATGTCACCGGCGGAACTCTGACCATAACCGATGACACCACAGACAACAAAGCAGATGGTAAGTTGGTTCTGACGGGTAAAACTTATGGATTGCTTGCTGATCGATTAGTGATGATCCAGAATGTAACGGTAAATTGCACAGGCAACAGCGGTATTTATGGCGATCAATACGTAACCATCGATAACGCTAAAGTTACTGCCAAGGGTAGCGGTAATACACAATGGGATGCGGGCATTTTTTCTTCGTACGATTTAACGATTCGGAATTCGGAGATTACTGCAGAGGCGGAATATTCCACTGCTGTGTACATTCGAGTATCATATATGAAATTAGCCATTGAAAACAGCTCACTGAAAATAACCGGTAATTTTGGTATTAAGTATGGCAATGGTTCCGGTGTTGTGCCCACTTTCACCGGCGACCATGTGGTTTACGCAGGTGACGATGCGGGAAGTGCAACCGAAGCAGATGCTTCCGCAGATGCTACTTACGCAAACAAGTACGTCAAGATCGAGCCTGTAAAGTACGACCTCTGGGTCGGTGGTGTGCAGGTTACGAGTGCCAACCTTGTGATTGACAGCACCGACTCTACCGCCATCACCGGCGGCTCGGCTACCTTTGATCCCGCCGCCAACACTCTCACGCTGAACAACTTCAGTTACGAAGGCGACGGTTATATGTACGGTAATTCGTATGGTTATGACAATTATGCCGCTGTCTATTCCGGAATTGACCTTACCGTTAAACTGGTAGGTGCGAACACCGTCACGTCTTCTGTCACAGGCTACAAGCTTGGTGCTGCATTCTATGTTCAAGGCGCATTGACCATTACCGATGACACCGCAGACGAGACTGACAGCGTTTTGAATCTCACAGGCAGTAACGGAGATGGCTTGTCCAGTGCGGGTGTTTTGACCATCAAGAATGTAACCGTAAAATCCACAGGTGTAGGCGGTAACGGTATTTACTGCAAAAATGCAGTAAATATCAATAATGCAATCGTGAATATCGCATCAGATAATAATCAGGCGCTTTATTCATATGATGCGATAACGGTAAACGATTCAAACGTTACGGTATCCTCTGACAAGCATCTCGGTGTGCTTCTTTTGAATTCGAACGTGATGAACATTAGCAACAGCACAGTGGAGATCACTGCCGGAAGCGGAAAAAATGCAATCTATGCTGCTGGAAGCGGAGATGATGAACTCGGTAAGGAATTTGTCCCCGTGTTTGACAGTGCTGTTATCGTAAAGGCGGGTGATGATGCGGCAAGCGCGACAGCGGCGGATGCCATGGTAGGTGAAACTTACAAAAACCGTTACATTAAGATCATACCTGCTTACACAGTTACCGTAAATTACGGTATTGACGGAGTTGATAATAAAGAGATCACGGTTACAAAGGGCAACACGATTTCTCTTGAAAACCCCGTAATTGACGGCTACATATTCATGGGATGGTACGCCGATGAGAATTTCACTACCGCATTTGATTTCGACACTCCCATTACCGCAGCTACCACTATCTACGCAAAGTTTGCCGACTACGAGGGCGACAAAACGGAGTTGAACAATAAGATCGATGCCGCAAAGGCAGAACTGCAGGGTAAAATTGATGCTGTAAATTCCGCTTTGGCAGGCAAAGCAGATGCCGCTACTCTTGCACAGGCAATTATTGATTTGAATACCGCAAAGACCAATATTCAGACCTTGCTTGAGCAAATTGATGATTATGCGCATGCGGACACAGCACTCAAGACCGAGCTGATAACCAAAATCGAAACCGCAGATAATCTTATCCATACTGCTATAAGTGATCTGACAAGCAGAGTGGAAACTCTTGAAAGCGCGCTTGCCGCAGCCAAGAGTGATATTTCCACCAATACAAGCAAGGTGGCAGAGCTTACAACCAACCTTGCCACGCTCAACGCTTCCCTTACCGATTTGAGCAACAAGCTCACAAATGATTACGCAACCAAGGCAGAGCTGACAAGCGCGATCAACTCCGCAAAGGATACGATTAACAGCGCTATTGATGCGCTTACAGTCCGTGTACAGGATCTGGAGGCAGGTCTTGCTGCGGTAAATAGCAAAGTCGACACCAACACAAGTGATGTCACCGCGCTCAAGAGCGATGTGGCTACTCTTAACACTTGGAAAAATGAGGCACAGAGCGCAATCGCCGCGTTGGAGACCCTTACTGCAACACAGAGTGCGGATATTGCCCGTCTGAAAACAGCCGTACAGGATCTGGAGGCAGCGCTCGCTGCTGCAAGAGCAAGAATTGATGACGCGGAGGATCGGATCGCTGCACTTGAGGGTAAAGTTTCTGCATTGGAAATTGCAAAACAAAATCTGGATGCTGCCGTTGCAGAGCTCAATGCGGCAATCAATAATAAGGCAGACACAGCAACCTTAAATCAGAAGGTTACCGATCTGATTGCCGCCATTGCCGCCGCAGAGGACGCTGCAAAGACCTATGCAGACGGAAAGGATACAGCACTGCAGACCCAGCTTACCGCAGCGATTGCTACCGCTAAGGGCGAAGCAATTACCGCAGCGGAAAATTTAGTGAACACGGCAAAAGCAGAGCTTCAAACTGCGATTAATAACAAAGCAGATATCGCCACCCTTAACGCAAAGGTCGCTGAGCTGAATGCCGCCATTGCAACAGCAGAAGCTACCGCCAAGGCATATACCGACAGCGCGGTAACGACCTTGAATGCGGCCATTATTACCGCCAAGGATGAGGCGGTGGACGCTGCAAAGGATCTTGTAGATGCTGCAAAAGCGCAGTTGCAAGCCGCGATTGATAACAAGGCAGATACAGCTGCTGTAAATGTCGCAATTGCAAACTTGCAAAATGCCATCACTGCGCTTCAGAACGCCAAAGACAATTATATTGCTGCCGATGCTGCGTTGAAGGCCGAGCTGGAAGCAGCCATCGCAAAGGCAAAGCAGGAAGCCATTGATGCAGCCAAGGGTCATATCCCCTACATCGGCACAAACGGCAACTGGTGGATCGGTGACACCGACACCGGTGTAGATGCCAACGGCATCAAGGGTGACACCGGCAACGGCATCGCAAGCATCACCACCAAAAAGGAAAACGGTGTAACCACCGTGACTATCACCTTTACCGATCCCGAAAAAGAGCCTGTTGTATTCACCATTTCCGATGGTGAAACCGGTGCTACCGGTGCTGACGGCGTAGGCGTTGCCAAGGTTGAAAAAACCGCTACCAACGGCAACGTGGATACATATACCATCACCTTGACCAACGGTAAGACCTATACATTTACCGTAACCAACGGTAAGGATGGCGCCGACGGCAAGGACGGAACCGACGGTAAGGATGGAGAAAATGGTAAAGACGGTCTGACTCCGTTTATCGGCGAGAATGGCAACTGGTGGATTGGTGATACCGACACCGGTGTAAAGGCCGTTGCCGAGCAGACAGCCCAGAAGGGTACAGACACCATAACGGTGGTTTCTATCGTTGTGGCAAGCGTGGCGCTGCTGAGCAATCTTGCGCTTGTTGTCTGGATCGTAACCAAAAAGAAAAAGGTCCTTGTGTAATCAAATCGAAATGTAAAAGCAAAGGGCAATGACGAATTCCGTCATTGCCCTTTTGGCATTCACAAAAAGTAAATCAGCCAGTATAATTCCACTTTGTTTACAGATACTAACAGCGTAATTTGTAAAATTATTGTAGGCAGGTATCGACTACCACTGTCATTGCGAGGAGCGCAGCGACGTGGCAATCTCAAGTATGCAGTGCGGGTTTTAGATTGCCACACCAGTGTGCGCACTGGTTCGCAATGACAACGAGGTGCGGTGCTGCCGTAAAGTATCGTAAAAGGAGAAAGATATACTATGAAAGCCACAGGTATTGTACGCCGTGTTGATGACCTCGGGCGTATTGTAATTCCCAAAGAAATCAGAAGAACACTCCGCACCGTAAGGGAGACCCCTCTCGTACAACATTGGTACCAGAGGGCAGCTTCTGCTGGGCGATACATAGTCTTGCAATTTAATGTTTGGGTCTGGTTATGATTTACTCTTAATGGTGTCCAATACCACGTGAACTGCCCATGCAACAGAAATGGTGCAAATCAACACGATAATTGGTTTACACCATAGCCATGCATTTTCCTGAATATTCATACTCAATAATTTGCCACAGAACAATACCAACACGCCTTCCACCAGGGTGTGGAAAATGTATATATTAAGTGACAGTTTTTCACCCAGATATTCAACAAATTTGCAAGTGCTGTTGTTGGGGTCTTTTAAGCACAACACGAATAAACCTAACGCATAGAGAATGTATCCTACAGTACTTACTTGAAATGGCAAACTAACAAGCGCGGGAATTACAGAAATTATACCACCTGCCACAGCTAAAATAATCACCTTATAGGAAGCCGTCTTTCGAATGTTTTCGGCTTTTTCGGTATGCAAGTAATAACCGAGTAAAAACCAAGGCAATGCGCGGACGATAAAGTTTGTCTTCCAAGACCATGCTACCTGCAGGACATCACAGCAGATGGAAAACAGTATCTGCAAAAGAAACAAATACGGGAGGAACTTCACTGCAAGCTGTTCTTTTTTGTGTTTCACAACGAAAAACCAAAGAACATAGGTTTCAATCATTGCGATCAAATACCACAGGGGAATCGCGAAATCCACAGTACAGAAGAAGATGTATTTAATTGCTGTTTTCCAGTTAAAATGTGTGCTCAGCCAAAAACCTAAATTCTGGTTTTTGATGGCAATGGCAGCAGAATATGCAAAGAATAACAGATAGGCAAATATGAATATTTTTGCGATTTTTAACAGCCTACGCTTTATGGTCTCTGTTTTTACTTCCCAAGCAAAATATCCGGCAATCATAAAGAAAATGGGGACAGCAAAACCGGCAGCGTATGAACTCACTCCGCCAAATGTGCCGGGGAAGGAGACATGCACAAAAACGACGCCGATACATGCAACGCCTTTTAAAAAATTCAGTTTATGATTTACCACGTGTTTTTGTTCCACAAACATCCCTCCATAATAAGAATAGACCACACAGTTTGTTTTTGAAATTATTGTATCACACTTGTCCCCAAAAAGCAAAACCTTGCGGTATAATCTCCTGGCTTTTACAGATACTAACAGCGTAATTTGTAAAATAAGGAGATAGATATATATGAAAGCCACAGGTATTGTACGCCGTGTTGACGACCTCGGGCGTATTGTTATCCCTAAAGAAATTAGAAGAACCCTCAAGATCAGAGAAGGAGACCCATTGGAGATCTACACAGAAAAGGATGGTGGCGTGATCTTCCGCAAATATTCCCCTATGAGCGACCTGCAGGATTTTGCTTCCCAGATCTGCGAATCCATCGTCGCGGCCACCGGCCGGATCGCCGCCGTTTCCGACCGGGATGCCATCATCGCCCTCCACGGCGCGCCCAAGCGGGAATTGATGGATAAGCCCAATTCTTCAGAACTGGACCGGCTGATGGAGCAGCGCACCCATTACCGCTACAACCCCGGCGATCCCCCCGTCAGCCCCACCGACAGCACCGACAAGTACCGTCTGGGGGTGGCATCGCCTATTTTAAGCCAGGGGGATCTGATGGGCTGCGTGATGCTGCTTATGGGAGAGGACAGCGCGCCTGTCACCGAGGCGGACCAGAAGCTGGCCCAGACCATCGCCGGTTTTTTAGGCAAGCAGATGGAAAGCTGAATAGTACCGCTTTTCCTGTTGGGGAAAAGCGGTATTGCTTTTTCGCGGATTTATACTATAATGATAGGGTTGAAATTTTGCGAATGAGGTTTTTCTATGTCGAATGCAACCGCTCCCAAGTTGCGGGAGAATAAAATGGGTGTTATGCCCGAGGGAAAGCTTTTGCTGACTATGGCGCTGCCTCTGGCCATCTCTATGCTGGTGCAGGCCTTTTACAATGTGGTGGACAGTTTTTATGTGTCCCGTATTTCCGAAAGCGCGGTGACCGCCCTGGGCCTTGCCTTTCCTGTCCAGAATCTGATGATCGGCTTTGCCACCGGTACCGGCGTGGGTATGAACGCACTGCTGAGCAAATCCTTAGGCGAGGGCAATCAGAAGCGGGCCAATCAGGCCGCCGGCAACGGCCTTTTCCTGTCCCTTTGCTTTGTGGCGCTGTTTATGGTCTTCGGTTTGGTGGGCGCCCGACCCTACTATCAGGTGCAGTCCGCTGTGGCTGAAACCGTGGATGGCGGCGCGGCCTACATATCCATTTGCACCCTGTTCTGCCTGGGTATCTTTGTGGAAATTATCGGCGAGCGGCTGCTGCAGGCCTCCGGCCGGACGGTATACACCCTGTTCACCCAAGGTCTTGGCGCGGTACTGAATATCCTGCTGGACCCGGTGTTTATCTTCGGCTTCGAGCCCCTGGGCATTGCGCCTATGGGCATTGCCGGCGCAGCGGTGGCCACCGTTGTCGGTCAGTGGGTGGCAGCCATTATGGCGTTCATTTTCAATTTTACCGTTAACTCCGATGTGCAGCTGAAGCTCAAGTATCTCCGCCCCAACCCGAAGATTATGAAGAAGATCCTGTCCGTGGGCGTGCCGTCTATTATTATGATGGCCATCGGCTCGGTGATGAACTTCGGTATGAATCAGATTTTCCTGGGCTTCAAGGACTACGGCGAGACCGCCGCAGGCGTGTTCGGCATCTACTTTAAACTCCAGAGCTTTGTGCTGATGCCCCTGTTCGGTATCAACAATGCATCTATCTCTATTCTTGCCTATAATTACGGCGCTCGGAAGCCGAAACGGATCACAAGGACGCTGAAATTTTCCTTTGGGGCTGCGCTGGGTATTATGCTGGTGGGCTTTACGGTGTTCCAGGTGTTTGCTGACCAGCTTTTGGGGATTTTCAATCCGTCGGATACCTTTATGGAGCTGGGCCGCAGCGCCTTGCGGATCGTCAGTATCCACTTCCCCATCGCAGCGGTGGGCATTTCCTTAAGCGCCTGCTTCCAGGCCTTGGGTAACGGCATCTATTCCACCATCGTGTCTCTGTGCCGCCAGTTGATCGCGCTGCTGCCTGTGGCATTCCTGTTGAGCCTGACCGGCAATGTCCACGCAGTATGGTGGTCCTTCCCTGTGGCTGAGGTGGTCAGTTCCGTGACCACGCTGATCCTCTTCGCCAAGATTTACAAGAACAAGATCAAACCCCTGTCCACCCCTGCGGAATGATTCACGGGCGTACTGCCACAGCAGTACGCCCGTAAATTGTGTCTGTCGAAAATAATACCACAATATACTGTGTGATGCCAAAAATTGCCGCTTTTTTTCTAATAAAACTTTCCTTTTCAGCCGTTGTGCTTGCAAAAAACCTATGATATAATCATAATCGACTTTTTATGAGGAGGCAGCCTATGAACGAGGCACAATTTCAAATCCCCAAGGCGCACGTCCATAAGCTGCTGTGCGCCAAGAGCCCTGATGCGGCACTTTTATATCTGTACATAACCGGGGGCAATGACCCGGAAAAGGCGGAGCAGGCTTTGCAGATGTCTGCCTCCCGCTGCGCTTGCGCGGCGGCCACTTTGCGGCAGCTGGGGCTGTGGCCCCAGGAGCGGAATACGCCCATTTTCTCTGGGGAGCGTCCCCAGTATTCCGAGCGGGATGTGCTTTCCGCTATGGACGGCGACCGGGATTTCAAGGCCCTCTACGGGGAAGTCCAGCGGGCGCTGGGCCGCAGTCTGAACACCGAGGAACTGAAAATTTTGCTGGGCTTTACCCGGTATCTGGGCCTGCCTGCCGATGTGATTTCCGTGCTGGTGTGCTACTGCAAGGAACGGGCCCGGGCCAAGGGCAATCTCCGCAATCCCAGCCTGCGTACCATTGAAAAAGAGGCCTATCACTGGGCCGAGCAGGGTATCGATTCTATGGAGGAGGCGGCCGCCTTTATCCAGAATCAGAATGTCCGCCGTAGCCAATTGGGAAGGCTTATGGAGCTGCTGCAAATTCGCGGCAGAAACCTTACCCCCGGCGAGGAAAAGTATGCCCGCAGCTGGCTGGATATGGGTTTTGACGAAGATGTGCTGAAACTGGCCTATGACCGCACCTGTCTGAATACCGGCGGCCTCAGCTGGGCCTATATGAATAAGATTCTCACCCGCTGGCAGGCAGCCGGCCTGTTTACGCTGGAGCAGATCCGGTCCGGCGATCAGAAATCCGCCCCCAAGGGCGCGTCCGGGGCGTTGGGACAGGCGGAAATGGACGCCATTGCAAAGCTTCTCAGGGAGGACTAATCTATGACATACAGTAAAGAGATCCTGACACGGGCCCGGCAGCGGCTGGAGAAAGCGCGGGAGGATCGCCAGTCCCTGCTGACGGCAAGAGAGCAGGAAATTTATGAAAAACTCCCCCGGGTACGGGAGCTGGATAAGCAGTTAAGCGGCTCTATGGCCAAGGCGGTACAGGCCGCCTTTGCCAAGGGTACCGATGCCCGGGAAGTATTGGAAAAGCTCAAGGCGCAGAATATGGCCCTGCAGGCAGAGCGGAAGGCCCTGATTGCCGCCCATTTTCCTGCGGAATATTTAGATGACGGCCCGATCTGCCCCCACTGTGAAGGCATGGGCTACATCGGCACACAAATGTGTTCCTGCCTGCAGACCTTGTGTCAGGAGGAACTGAAGAAGACCATTTCTCTCTTCGCCGCCGGGGAGCATACTTTTGCCGATTTTCGGCTGGAGTACTATCCCGATGTCCGGGAGCGCATCAACCCCCGGGCCATTATGTCCCGGACAAGCGATGTCTGCCGGCGTTATGCCGCAGAGTTTACCCCTAACAGCGGCAACCTGCTGTTCAACGGCGGCACAGGATTGGGTAAGACCTTCCTGTCTGCCTGCATCGCCCGCCAGGTGGCGGAAAAGGGCTATAGCGTTGCTTATGAAAGCGCCCCCCGCCTGTTTGCCAAGCTGGAAAAAGACCATTTCCGGCCGGACGAGCATTCCGCCCGGGAGGTGGCGGAGCTGTACCAAAGCACCCTGCTGATTATCGATGATTTGGGTACGGAGCTGACCGGCTCTTTTACCATCTCGGCCCTGTATGCCCTGGTCAATGACCGGCTGCTCACCGGCAAGCCCACCATTATCTCCACCAATCTGAATATGAATGAGATCCGTCAGCGGTATTCTCCCCAGATCGCCTCCCGGCTTGAGGGCGGCTATCAACTATTACCCTTTGTGGGGCAGGATATCCGCGTGCTGAAAAATAAGTGAGGAATTGTATGAAAACCGGAATTATATTTGATCTGGACGGCACCCTGCTGGACACGCTGCAGGATCTGACCGATGCGGTGAATTATACCCTGCGGTTTTACAACTGCCCGGAGCGCACCCTTAAGGAGGTGCGGGAATTTGTGGGCAACGGCGTAGAACGGCTGATCCGGCTGGCCCTGCCCGGCAAGGATACCGACCCGGATGTGTACGCCGTGATGGAGACCTATAAGGCGTACTATTCCGCCCATTCCAAGGATAAGACCCAGCCCTATGCCGGCATCCCGGCGGCGCTGGAGGAAATCGCCGGGGAATTTCCCGTGGCGGTGGTGTCCAACAAGCCGGACTATGCCACCAAGCCCCTGTGCCGGGAGTTTTTCGGCAGCGATATTTTTGCGCTGGGCCAGTTGGATGACTGCCCCCGCAAGCCGGCGCCGGATATGGTGTACAAGGCCATGGCAGCCATCGGCGTGGAAAAATGCATCTATGTGGGCGACAGTGAGGTGGATGTGTACACCGCCAGGAACGCCGGCGTGCCCTGCCTGAGTGTCCTGTGGGGATTCCGGGACAAGGATTACCTGGCCCAGGAGGGCGCCACCCACTTCTGCGATGACCCCAAAAAACTTTTGACGATCTTAAAGGAAATGGTAAAAGATGGCCAATGAATTTTACGCCCTGCTGGGAAGAATGCGCTACATCACCCGCTGGGGTCTGATGCGCAACACCTTTTCGGAGAATATTCAGGAGCATTCCCATCAGGTGGCGGTGCTGGCTCACGCGCTGGCGCTGATCCGCCGGGATATCCTCTGTTTGCCCGGCCCGGATCCGGACAAGTGCGCCGTGGCGGCGCTGTACCACGATGCCTCGGAGATCCTCACCGGCGACCTGCCCACTCCCATTAAATATTACAACCCCCACATCAAGGACGCCTATAAGCAGGTGGAGCGGATCGCAGGGGAGCGGCTTTTAAATATGCTGCCGGAGCAGCTGCGGGCCAGCTATGCCCATCTGGTGCTGGAGGATGACGAGACAGTCACCCCCATTGTCAAGGCGGCGGATAAGCTCTCTGCCTATATTAAATGTGTGGAGGAGCAGAAGGCCGGCAACACCGAGTTTGACTCTGCCGCTGATGCCACTATGGCCATCCTTAGAAAGCTAAATATGCCGGAGCTGGACTGGTTTATTGACAATTGCTTAGAACCCTTCCGCCTGAATCTGGACCAGCTGTGAGACAAAATCTTGGCTCTCCCAAGGGCAGAGGCAAGTGGATTTACAAAATTTTCATAGAAATTCCGCAAATACCTCTTGCTTTTTCAAATGGCTTCTGCTATGATACTGTCGTTAGCACTCAAGACATATGAGTGCTAAAACCGAACATATAGATAAATGCGGCCCTGCCGCAATCTAACACCAAAAGGATATGGAGGCAAAACTATGAAACTGAAACCTATGGCAGATAACATTCTGCTCAAAGCTGCCGAGGCCCAGGAGACCACTGCGTCCGGCATTATTCTGGCAACCACCGCCAAGGAAAAGCCCGGCATCTATGAGGTCGTTTCCGCAGGCCCCGGCACCAAGGATGTGACCGTGACCGTAAAGCCCGGCGACAAGGTCGTTGTGGGCAACTTTGTAGGCAGTGACATCAAGCTGGACGGCGAGGACTACAAGTTCGTCAAGCAGGATGAGATCCTGGCCATCGTAACGGACTGATTTTTAGGAGGCAAATAAAATGGCAAAGATGATTGTATACGGCGAAGACGCCCGTAAGAAATTGCAGAGCGGCATCGACCAGCTGGCCGATACCGTTAAGGTAACCCTTGGCCCCAAGGGCCGCAATGTGGTGCTGGCAAGAAAGTTTGGCGCACCCCTGATCACCAATGACGGCGTGACCATCGCCAAGGAAGTGGAGCTGGAAGACCCCTTTGAGAATATGGGCGCCCAGATCATCCGCGAGGTTGCTACCAAGACCAACGATGTTGCCGGCGACGGCACCACCACCGCTACCGTGCTGGCCCAGGCCATCACCCGTGAGGGTCTGAAGAACCTGTCCGCCGGCGCAAACCCCATGGTGATGCGCAAGGGTATCGAGAAGGCTGTGGACGCAGCCGTAGCCGCCATCAAGGAGCATTCCGTTCCTGTTAACGGCTCTGACGATATCGCCCGCGTGGGCACTGTCTCCTCTGGCGACGAGTCCATCGGCGCGCTGATCGCTGAAGCTATGGACAAGGTGGGCACCGAGGGTGTTATCACCATCGAAGAATCCAAGACCGCTGAGACCGGCCTGGATGTTGTGGAGGGTATGCAGTTTGACCGGGGCTATATCTCCCCCTATATGGTCACCGATACCGACAAGATGGAAGCCATCCTGGACGATGCCTATGTGCTGATTACCGATAAGAAGATCGCCTCCATTCAGGAGATCCTGCCCATTCTGGAGCCCATTGTCAAGGCCGGCAAGAAGCTGATGATCATTGCCGAGGATGTGGAGGGCGACGCCCTGGCTACTCTGCTGGTCAACCGCCTGCGCGGTAACTTCAATGTGGTCTGCGTCAAGGCTCCCGGCTTTGGCGACCGCCGCAAGGAGATGCTGCAGGATATCGCTGTCCTCACCGGCGGCACCGTGATCTCCAGCCAGCTGAACATGGAGCTGGCTGACGCTCAGCTCACCGATCTGGGCCACTGCCGTCAGATCGTTGTCACCAAGGACACCACCACCATCGTGGAC
>JAFVVI010000044.1 GCA_017502265.1 Oscillospiraceae bacterium | reverse complement strand
TCCGCTCGATCCATTCCTTCCGGGGCTCAACCTGCTCGCCCATCAGCACGGTGAAGATCTCGTCAGCACGGCGGGCATCGTCCAGGGTGATCCGGCGCAGGGTCCGGGTAGTGGGATCCATGGTGGTCTCCCACAGCTCGTGGGGGTCCATTTCACCAAGGCCCTTGAACCGGGAAATTTCCACCTTTGCGCCGCCCTCGCCCCGCATTTCCGCAGAGACCAGATCTCTCTGCTCATCGGAGTAAGCTACCCGCTCGGTCTTGCCCTTTTTCAGCTTATACAGAGGGGGTACGGCAGAGTAGACAAAGCCGTTTTCGATCAGCGGCCGCATATAGCGGAAGAAGAAGGTCAGAAGCAGTGTACGGATATGGGCGCCGTCCACGTCCGCATCGGACATAATGATAATTTTGTGGTAGCGCAGGCGGTCGATATCAAAATCCTCGCCGATACCGCCGCCCAGGGCGATGATCAGGGGGCTGAGCTTATCGTTGCCGTAGATCTTATCGGCCCGGGCCTTTTCCACATTCAGCATCTTACCCCACATAGCCAGAATTGCCTGGAAACGGGAGTCTCTGCCCTGAATGGCAGAGCCGGCAGCGGAGTCACCCTCGACGATGTACAGCTCGCACAGGGAGGGGTCTTTTTCGTTACAATCCTGCAATTTGTCGGGCATACCGCCGGATTCCAGACCGGTCTTACGGCGGGCATTTTCCCGGGCTTTCCGGGCAGCTTCTCTTGCCCGGTTTGCCATCATTGCCTTTTCCAGAATGATCTTGGCAGTGGCAGGATTCTCTTCAAAATAGGTAGACAGCTGATCGCCCACGATCTGCTCCACCAGGGTACGAATGTAGGCATTGCCCAACTTTGCCTTGGTCTGGCCTTCAAACTGGGCATCGGTGAGCTTGACGGAAATGATGGCGGTAATGCCCTCCCGGCAGTCTTCGCCGGAGACCTTATCATCGCCCTTGATGATACCCACCTTCATACCGTAGGCATTGAGCACACGGGTCAAAGCCGTCTTAAAGCCGGTCTCGTGCATACCGCCCTCGGGGGTGCGCACATCGTTGGCAAAGGACTGGAGGGATTCGGAGAATCCGTCGTTATACTGGACGGCGATCTCCGCAGAGGCGTCGCCCTTTTCGCCCTTCATATAGATCACATCATTGTGAATGACGGTCTTTTTCTGGTTGGTCCAGGTGACGAATTCCCGGATACCGCCCTCGTAGCACATGGTCTCGCCCACAGGCTCGTCGCCCCGTTCATCGGTGATTGTGATGGAAAGACCTGCGTTCAGGAAGGCCTCTTCCCGCATACGCTCGTGGAGGATCTCATAGGAGTAAACCACCTCGTCGAACATCTCCGGGTCGGGCTGGAAGGTGACCTGGGTGCCGGTTTTTTCGGTCTTACCGACGATCTTCATCTCCTGGGTGATGTGGCCCCGGGCGAATTTCATCTCGTAGATGTTGCCGTTTTTGAACACCCTGGCCGTCAGACTCTGGCTCAGCGCGTTCACAACGGACGCGCCCACGCCGTGGAGACCGCCGGAAACCTTGTAACCGCCGCCGCCGAACTTACCGCCGGCGTGGAGGACCGTAAATACAACCTCCAGAGCCGGCTTACCGGTCTGAGGCTGGATATCCACGGGGATACCGCGGCCGTTATCGGTAACGGTGATGGAGTTACCGGGATTGATGGTGACATTGATATGATCGCAGTAGCCGGCCAAGGCCTCGTCGATGGAATTATCCACGATTTCATACACCAAATGGTGCAGGCCGGAGCTGGAGGTTGAGCCGATGTACATACCCGGCCGCTTGCGGACGGCTTCCAGGCCTTCCAGAACCTGTATTTGTTCGCCGCCGTATTCCTGTGTTACTTTGGTTTCCTCTGACATATTGCATACTCCTTCCATAGAGCGTAACAAGCTCTCTGCTATGCGGTCATTGCGAACCAGTCCGCAGACTGGTGTGGCAATCCCCATCATATTTACAAGAGGGTTTCGTATAAATCCACCCATTTGGGATTTTTACCTTCAATTAATTTTTCTTTTCTCTTTCTATTCCAACCCTTGATTTGCTTTTCACGGGCGATAGCTGCTTCCGGGTTGGAAGTTGTTTCATAATAAACAAGGTTTTCAACATTATACTGGGCTGTGAAACTATGCTTATCTAAATGGTTTTTATGTTCATAGACGCGCCTTATCAGGTCATTTGTTACCCCGGTGTATAAAACTGTTCTATGTGTATTTGTCATAATATACACATAGTAGTTCATAAGATCACTTTTCTTTAACGAAGGGGATTGCCACGGGCGCAAGCGCCCTCGCAATGACCCGTTGTTTGATGGGGATTGCCACGCACCTTACGGTGCTCGCAATGACCATTTATTTTATTTGTCCATTGGAAATTTCAATGGTTTTACCTAATTTGGTCAATCTACCCGGTTCGCAGCAGGTGATGAACACCTGGCCGCCGGTGATTTGGTTTAATACAAAATCCTGCCGGGCCGGGTCTAATTCCGACAGAACATCGTCTAAAAGCAACACCGGAGTCTCGCCGCTGGCCTTTTCCAGCAATGTCCGCTGGGCCAGCTTCAGGCTTACCGCAGCCGTGCGCACCTGCCCCTGTGAGCCGAAGGCTTTGAGAGAAATGCCGGACAGGGTCACATCAAAATCGTCCTTATGGGGGCCGGTGAGGCACTGGCTGGATTCCAGTTCTGCCCGGTAATGGCTGTCTAAATGTTCCCGGAGCTTTTCTTCCAGCTCAGCCGTGGGAATAAAGGGATCGTCCACCGTGGATACGGTTTTATAGGACAGAACAAAGTCCTCTTTTCCCCCGGAGAACAGGTTATGGAAGCCGGCGGCCTCTTTTTGCAGGCTTTCAAAAAACCGTGCCCGGTAAGCGATGATAATGGCGCCCACCTGGCATAGCCGGGCATTGTACTCCGGCAGGATATCCGTCAGGGCGGGATTTTCGTGCCGGTCTTTTAAAATGCGGTTTTTCTGCTCCAGAATGCGGTTATATTCCGTCACCGCCGCCTCATAATTGGGCCGCAGCTGGCAGATCACCGTGTCGGCAAATCGCCGACGGCCGGATGCGCCGGCTTTGAGGATTTGCAGATCCTCCGGGCAGAACAGTACTGTCTGCAGCACCCCGGAAATTTCCCCGGCGGTTTTTTTCTTCACACCGTTGCGGTACAGCTGCCGGGGTCTTGATCCCTGGAACAGAATCCACCGCAGGTCCTGCTCCCGCTGCTGGGAGGTAACATTTCCCTCCAGCTGGGCAAAATCCGCGCCGAAGCGGATCAGCTCCCCGGTCTTCTGGGTGCGGAACGCCCGGCCGGAGCCAAGATAGGCAACCGCCTCCAAAAGATTGGTCTTTCCCTGGGCATTCTGTCCCACCAAAAGGTTCACACCCGGGTCAAATTCTGCAGAAAAATTTTCGTAATTCCGGAAATTTTCCAGCTGTATTTTATTGAGTTTCATGGGCACACATCAGATATTCGCCGCCCATAAAGGAAAACCGGTCGCCGGGGTAGAGCTTCTTGCCCCGCATGGTACAGACCTCTCCGTTTACCTTTACCCGGCCGTCCAAAATCAACTGCTTGGCCTCACCGCCGGAGTAGACGATGTTAGCGTATTTCATGGCGTCCTGCAGCTTTATAAATTCCGTGTGAATCACCACAGGAACGGCATTGTCTTTTTTTGTTACGGTTACTCTCATAAAAATACCTACTTTATGTCATTGCGAGGCGCGTAGCGCCGTGGCAAACCCCCACTTAAGATGGGGATCGCCACAGATGCTGTCGCATCTTCGCGATGACCAATTATTGATGGGGATTCCCACGGCTTGCTTTGCAAGCCTCGGAATGACCAACTCTTTTAGTTCTTAATTCTCACCGGCAGGACCATATAAGCAAAGTCGTGCTTATCATCCACCGGGGTCAGCACGATGGGGCTCAGTCCGTTGGTCAGCTCCAGACAGACCTCCTCAGAGGGAACGGCCCGCAGGGCATCGGCCAGATACTGACCCTTAAAGCCAATTTCCAGCTCCTTACCGTCGCCGGCGATAGAGCAGCGGTCCTCTGCAGTACCGATGACGGTATTGGTCCGCAGCAACAGCTCCTGATTGGTAAACAGGCAGCGCACCGGGGTCTTGTACTTTTCGGAAACGATCAGATCCACACGGGCGATGGAAGATGCCAGATCTCCCACATTGGCCACCAGCTTAATGGGGCTGTCCATGGGCACGACCTTTTTCCAATCCATAAAATCGCCATCCAGCAACCGGCAGATCAGCGTGGCATCGCCGATCTGGAAGAGAATGTGCTTGCTGCCCAAAGTAAAGGCCACATCAGCATCCTCGTCCTGCAGAATCTTTTCCACTTCCTTCAGACCCTGGGCAGGAACTACAAAGGAAATGGTACGGCCGGTGGAATTTTCACAGTGATAGGTCCGGCGGGCCAGGCGGAAGCCGTCCACCGCGATGGCGGATACCTTTTCGTCCTCTACCTCAAATTTCACACCGGTATAAATGGGACGGCCCTGGGCCTCGCCTACGGCAAAGATTGTGCCGCCAATGAGCTCCTTCAGCGCGGTCTGGGGAATGCGGATACTCTTGCCGTCGCCCACATCGGGAAGCTCGGGATAATCGTCCGCGGATTCGGCGGAAATATTAAAGGATGCGTAACCTGCCCGGATGGATACCTTATAATTCTCGTCCACCACCACGGTAACAAGTCCCTCCGGCAAACGGCGGATAATATCGCCAAACAGCTTGGCAGGCAGGACGCATTCACCGGGATCGGAAACCTCTGCATCGATCATATAGGTGATGGCGGTTTCCATATTATAGCCGGTGAGGGTCAGATTGTTCCCGGCCCGGCAAAGGATGCCTTCGATAGCAGACAGGGCGCTCTTTTGGGCAACAGTACGGCCGGTAATATTCAGGCCGGAAACCAGCATATTTTTTTCACAGGTAAAACGCATAACAAAAACCTTCTTTCCTAAAAATATAAAATAAATATATAAAAATAGATATTTTAGGTAGTAGTAATAGTAGTAGGGGAGAACATATGTGGAAAACCCCAAAAAGCCTTGCAAAATCAACAGATTTTTTTCAACAGGGAAATCTAAAATTTCCCAAACTTTTTAACAGCATGTAAAAATAAAATTTTCTGCGACAGTTCTCCACAAAAATTCTATCCACATTCCACAACCCCTGTGGATAATTTTTATTTTACAGGCAGGAATTGATATTGGCTGTAATGTCGCGGATGTGGTTTTTCAGATCCTCATCCCCGGCATTCAGGGCATCATTGATTTTATTGATGGAGTACAAAATGGTGGAGTGGTCTTTGTTCAGCTCCTTGCCGATGTCCGGGGTGGACAGATTGGTCAGTTTCCGGATCAGATAGATAGCCACCTGCCGAGCTTCGGCAGTACCCTTATTCTTCAGCGTACCCCGGAGCACAGACTCGTCCACAGAATAGAACTTACATACCTGGCTGATAATGAGGCTGGGGGTGGGCAGGGCGTTGCCGTCTCCGCTCTTATACATATCGCCAATGACCTTGGAAATGTTGGCAAGATTCAGTGGCATTCCGTCAAGATCGTGGTACGCCTTGATCTTTTTCACCGTACCTTCCAGCTGACGGACATTGTTGGTCACATTCACGGCGATGAAATTGCACACATCGTCCGGCAGATCCAGACCTAAGGAAACGGCCTTGGTTTTAATAATGGCCATTCGGGTCTCATAGTCCGGGGCTTCAATGGAGGCAAGCAGACCCCATTCAAAACGGGTCCGCAGCCGCTCCTCCAGGGTCAGCATATCGCTGGGCTTCCGGTCGGAGGTCATGACGATCTGCTTATGTTCCTCATAGAGCTTATTGAAGGTATGGAAAAATTCCTCCTGGGTGGAATCCCGGCCGGCGATAAACTGAATATCGTCGATCAAAAACAGGTCCGCTTCCCGGTATTTGCTGCGGAATTCGATGTTTTTACCGGTTTTGATGGCATCAATCAGCTCATTGGTGAACTGGTCGCCCTTAATGTAGACCACATTGGCATCGGGGTTATTCTTACGGATGCCGTTGGCGATGGCATACAGCAGGTGTGTCTTACCAACGCCGGGCGGGCCATAGATAAACAGGGGGTTGTAGACCTGGCCGGGGGTGTTTGTCACCGCGATGGCGGCGCCGTGGGCAAAGCGGTTGGACGGACCAACCACGAAATTTTCAAAGGAAAACTGGGGATTAAAGTCCATGGTTGTTTTATTTTTTCCGGCGGAGCGGTAGGCTTCCAGCTCCTGGGTGCTCAAAACCTTCAGTTTGGCATCGGAATTGAAATTTTCTTTCAGGGCATCCTGCACATATTCGGTGCAGCGGCGCACAATAATCTCCCGGCGGAATTCGTCGGGGGTATACAGGACCAGATACGCGTCGTTCAGCTCAATGACTTCCGCGTCGTCGAACCAGGCAGAGACCATGGTGGAGGTCAGCCGTTCTTCCAGATAGCTGATGACTTTCGCCCATACATAGGCAGCAGCAAACATAGATTTCTCCTTTCTCTTCTATGGAAAATCAAAGCAAAAAAAGTGATATTTTCTCACCTTGAATTGTACCACAGAATCCCTGAAAAAACAAGGGTTTTTCCACAGATACAATATAAAATACAAAAGAATATTTTGCAGGCTTTTTGTGACCTTTTACAAACCTGAAAAATAGCCGCGGCAATTTGAATAAATCGTAAATTCTGCCGGCCTGACCTTGCAAAAAATGCGGTCAGCGCCTATAATAAAGCAAACGAGCAAAAAGGTGGAGACCAATGAACCGATTTTCTGATATGCTGCGCCGGCTGGGCGACAGCATCAACCGCCGGGCCCGGTATTTTATGACCGGCCGGTACGGTATTGACAAAATGAATATGGGCCTGCTTGGCGCGGGACTTGCCTTATGCGTGGCAAGTATGCTGATCCCCATTCCCTTGGTAGACCTGGCACTGACGGCGCTTTCTTACGGACTGATGTTCTGGGCCATTTTCCGCACCCTCTCCCGGAACACCTACAAGCGCTACCAGGAAAACCGCCGGTATCTGCGATTTTTAGAGCAGCTGAAGGACCGGGAGCACCGGTATTATGAATGCCCCCGCTGCCGGCAGCCTGTGCGTGTTCCCCGGGGAAAAGGAAAGATATCCATCACCTGCCCCAAGTGCAAAGAGCAATTTATCAAAAAAACATAAACCGGACGGATACCCGTCCGGTTTTTTATTTCCGACATCATTTTTACGGTCACTTGGCTAAAATAAAGGCAAACACCTAAGGAGGGCCTTTATGGAACAAAACCTTGTAGACTTTGCAAACGGCTACGCCTATTTCGGTTTTCACAAAACCGCAGAGGGCTGGTATTACCGGGAGTGGGCGCCCGGGGCGGACGGAATGTACCTGACCGGGGATTTTTGCAATTGGGATCGGTATGCCCACCCTATGAAAAAGGGCGAAAACGGGGAATTTGCCCTGTTTCTGCCGGGCGAAAATGCCCTGCGCCACGGCCAGCGGGTAATGGCGGTGGTGGTGCGGCAGGGGCAGGAGCTGGACAGAATCCCCCTGTATGCCCGGTATGTGACGGAAACAGACGGGGTATGGAACGCGGAGATCTGGGACACCCCGGCATTTGCCTGGACAGATAAGGATTTCCGGCCCAAGCGCCCGCTGTTTATCTATGAATGTCACATAGGTATGGCTCAGCAGGAGGGCCGGGTGGGGACATATCGGGAATTTATGGAGAAAATTCTTCCCCGAATCAAGCGGATCGGCTACAACGCCATACAATTGATGGCGGTGCAGGAACACCCCTACTATGCCAGTTTTGGCTATCAGGTGACCAATTTCTTTGCGCCCTCCTCCCGGTTCGGCACGCCGGACGAATTGAAAAAACTCATTGATACCGCCCATAAAATGGGCATATCGGTACTATTGGACCTGGTCCATTCCCATGCCGCGCCCAACACCCGGGAGGGCCCGGCGGACTTTGACGGTTCGGAGGGGCAATTTTTCAAGGCCGGCTTGCACCCGGCGTGGGGGACAAAATGCTTTGACTACGGCAAAGAGGCGGTGGTGCATTTTCTGTTGTCCAACTTGAAATATTGGCAGACGGAATTTCATTTTGACGGCTTCCGGTTTGACGGGGTGACATCCATGCTCTACCGGGATCACGGCCTGTATGGCGCATATGGAGAGACGGACCGGTCCGCCGTGGAATATCTCCGCCTTGCCACCGCCTTAGCAAAGCAGTTAGACCCCCGGACGGTGCTGATCGCTGAGGAGGTCTCCGCTCTGCCCGGTCTGTGCCGGCCGGAGGGCTTGGGGTTTGATTACCGGCTGGCTATGGGTGAGCCGGACCTGTGGATCCGTCTGATAAAGGATGTGCCCGACGAGGATTGGGACTTAAACCACATCTACTATGAGCTGACCTACCGCCGGCCCGGCGAGCCGGTGATCGGCTACTGCGAGTCCCACGACCAGGCGCTGGTGGGGGACAAAACCCTGATGTTCCGGCTCTGCGACAGCCGGATGTACACCCATATGGATAAGGCCAGCGACGACCCGGTGATCCACCGGGGGATGGCCCTGCATAAGATCATTCGCCTGTTGACCATGACCCTGGGAGGCGAGGGGTATCTGTGCTTTATGGGCAACGAGTTCGGCCACCCGGAGTGGATCGACTTTCCCCGGGAGGGGAACAACTGGAGCTATCACTACTGCCGCCGGCAGTGGAATCTGGCGGATAACGACGATTTGCGTTACGGACAGCTCATGGAATTCGACCGGGATTTAATAAAGTTATGTAAACGAAGAAGATTGCTGACTGCCAAGGACAGGCAGCTTTGGCTGGATAATCGCAAAAAGATATTGGTATACCAAAAAGGAAAGGTGCTTTTTGCAGTGAATCTCCACCCCACGGAAAGCTATGACGGTTTGGAAATTCCCACCCCCGCGCCGGGAAATTACAAAGTAATTATGTCAACTGACGATCCCCAATACGGCGGCTTTGGCCGCATTGAACACAGGGTCTATTCCGCCGGGGAGCATTTTAAAATGTACCTGCCCAGTCGCGCCGCAGCGGTTATAGTAATTGAAAATTGAAAATTAAAAATTGAGAATTATCGTATTAGTAAATAGTCTTTGTTTGAGAATTAAGAAACTTGCCTGTTTTTGAGTAGAAACTGTGGTGCGGCGGGGGATTCTTAAGGGGGCGCGGTTGGCTCGTAGCGCCCCTTAAGCCGGTTCTTTGGGTACTTTCTTATCGGTATAAGAAAGTACCGCCGCCGGCAGGCATCTCACATTTTCAGGCAAATCAAAAAAGCAGGTACTTTTCGTACCTGCTTTTGGTTTTATCGCTCTTTGCCGATGTAGAACAGCGCCAGGGTACCCGGGCCGGAATGGGAGCCGATCACCGCGCCCACATAGGAGATCACTACATTTTTCACGCCGCATTTCTCTTTCAAGATATTTGCAAGATAATTGGCGTCTTCTATGCAGTCGCCGTGGCTGATAAAGGCGGTGTCGTTCTCGCCGGGGATCGCCTGTTCCATCATCTTCTTGGCCAGGGCCTCAATGGATGCCCGTCTGCCCCGGGCTTTTGCTACATTAATGAGGTGGCCCTCGTTATCCACATGCAAAACCGGCTTGATCTGCAGCATTGTGCCCACCAGCGCCGTTGCCGCGCTGACACGGCCGCCCCGCTTGAGATACATCAGATCGTCCACGGTGAACCAGTGGCACAGATTGTACTTTCTGGTTTCGCACCAGCTGAACAGGTCCTCCAGGGACAGACCGGCATCCCGCTTTTGGCAGGCGTACCAAACCAGAAGACCCTGACCCATGGAGGCGCAGAGGGTGTCCACCACCTTGACCTGTCGGTCCGGGTACTTTTCTATTAGCTCTTCAGCGGCGATGACTGCGGACTGGTAGGTGGTGGAAAGGCCGGAGGAGAAAGCCATAACCAAGGCATCCTCACCGGCGGCCAGCACCGGCTCAATGGCGTTCTGCCAGTCGGTGGGATTGGCGGCGGCGGTGGAGGCGGATTCGCCGGCCCGCAGACCGTCAAACATACCCTTAAGCCATTTTTCGGAATAAGTATTCACAGACTGACCCTGAAAATTCACAGACAGACGGACCAGGGTGAGGTCCAGCTCGCCGTACATCTTCTCCGGGAAGTCGCAGCAGGAATCGGTAATAATGCGGTAGGCCATAAAAGAACTCCTTATAATAAATTGACAGGTTTGCCCAGCGGGCGTATAATATAGCAATATTGTATACCAAGAAAGACGAAAATTATAGCCACGGGTGGGGGAATCGGCGCAAAGCACCCTCCCCCGGCGGTAGAATTTCCAACTCTACTGGCAGTAGAGTTTTTGAAAAGTTCCGAAAATATCATAAAAGAGGGTGAATTCTTGACAAAACTGTTAATGAAAATTTGTCTTCCCAAGGGCCGTCCTGCCACTGACCCCAAGACCCGCAGCGCAGCGGGAAAGCTGTCAGGTGTGGTGGGCATCGGGTGCAATGTGCTTTTGTTCGGGCTGAAATTTCTCATCGGCACCCTGTCCGGGGCGGTTTCCGTGGTGGCAGACGCTATGAATAACCTCACCGATGCCGGCAGCGCTGTGGTGACGTTGGTGGGCTTCCGGCTGGCGGAAAAGCCTGCTGATGAAGACCACCCCTACGGCCACGCCCGGTTTGAATACCTGTCGGGCTTAGCGGTGGCGGTGATGATTATTCTCATCGGTTTCGAGCTGGCCAAGACCTCTGTGGGCAAGATCATAGACCCCCAAGGGGTCAATCTGTCCGTGCCCATGTTTCTGGCGCTGGGCGGGTCGGTGCTGGTGAAGCTGTGGCTTTCTCTGTTTAATACCAGGCTGGGCAAGCACATTGACTCGGCAGCGCTCCTTGCCACCGCGGCTGACAGCCGCAACGACTGCATTTCCACCGTGGCCGTGATTTTGGCGGCATTGGCCCAACGGCTGACCAACTGGCATCTGGACGGCTTTGTAGGTCTTGGGGTGGCAGGTTTTATCCTGTGGAGCGGCGCAAAGGCGGTAAAGGAGACCATCAGCCCTTTGCTGGGAGAATCGGCAAGTCCCGAACTGCAAAGAGATATCATTCGCCTGCTGAAGGATGAGCCGGCGGTGCTGGGTTATCACGATCTGATGGTCCACGATTACGGCCCGGGTCAGCGATTTGGCAGTCTCCATGTGGAGATGGACCAGGCTCGGGATGCCCTGTGGTGCCACGAGCTGATCGACAATTTAGAGCGGAAAAGCCTGCAGGAATTGGGGGTCCATCTGGTGATCCACTATGACCCGGTGGCCGTGGGCGACCCGGAGACCGACAGTCTGCGGCAGCTCCTTGCGGATACATTAAAAAATACCGATCCCCGGCTGACCCTCCACGATTTCCGTATGGTCAAGGGCAGCGGCCACACCAATCTGATCTTCGATATTGCCCTGCCCCACGATCTTGCCGGCCGTGAGAAGGAGATTCGAAGGGCATTGGAAAATGCCCTGGCAGAAAACCGCCAAGGCACTTACTATCTGGTGATCACATTTGACCGGGGCGTGGCTTTTGAAGGGTGAGCATCATCAGCACCGCCCAGAGGAATAAGGGCAAGGCCCAGACCTGGCTGCATACCATTGGCGCGGAGAACATGGTCAGCAGCACACCCAGCACCAGCGCTGTGTGGGCAGATGCGTTCACGGCCCAGAAGTTAAGAATTAAGAGAATCAGCGTCAGCGCCAGAACGCCGATGCTGCATAGCCGCAGGACCAATATGGTCTTGCGGTTATTTTCTTTTTTAGCCAGGAAGAAAAGCCAATAGGGCGGCGCAAAAAAGCCGATGCTCAAAGCGATGAGAAGGGCCTTTTCTCCCGGTGTGGGATCGCTGACAAATCCCAGTCCCACGCACAGGCAGTAAAGAACTGCCCATACAATATATAAAACGGTTGATTTTTTCATAAATACCTCATTCAATTAGTTCATCGTTCCCTCGGAGCGGGCAAACAGTTGGGCGATGCGGGCGCGGAGGGCGTTGGCCTCCGGGGTGTCTGCCGTGCCGGCGGTGTCGATCCACCGGGCAGAAGCTTGCTGGGCGGCCTTTAAGGTGGCAAGGTCGCAGCTTAAATTGGCCACCCGGAACACAGGCAGGCCCGACTGCCGGGAGCCGAAGAAATCACCCGGGCCCCGCAGGCGCAGATCTTCCTCGGCGATTTTGAAACCGTCGGTGGTTTTGCACAGGGCCCGCAGACGCTGGAGGGTCTCATTATTTTTATTGTGGGAGGTGAGGATGCAGTAGCTTTTCGCCTTGCCGCGACCCACCCGGCCCCGGAGCTGATGGAGCTGGGAAAGACCGAACCGGTCCGCGTCCTCCACCACCATCAGCGTGGCGTTGGGCACATCCACACCCACCTCAATGACGGTGGTTGCCACCAAAACATCGGTTTGTCCGGCGGCAAAGGCGGACATGATCGCGTCCTTTTCCGCCCCCTTCATCTGGCCGTGGAGGAGGCCCACACGCAAATCCGGGAACACCGTCTGCTGCAAGGTCTCGGCCCAAACCTCTGCGGCTTTCAGATCCAGATTGTCGTTTTCTGCCACCGCGGGGCACACCACATAGCACTGATGGCCTTCGGCTACCTGCTTGCGGATAAAATTGTTGATCCGCGCCCGGTAGCTTTCATCTACCAAAAAGGTGTCTACCGGCTCTCTGCCCGGGGGCAGCTCGTCCAGAATGGATACATCCAGATCCCCGTACATCAGCAGTGCCAGAGTCCGGGGAATGGGGGTTGCGGACATAACAAGCAAATGAGGGTCGCTGCCCTTGCCGGCCAAGGCAGACCGCTGGCCAACGCCGAAGCGGTGCTGCTCGTCGGTGATGACCAGGCCCAAATCGGCAAAAACCGTACTGTCGGACACCAGCGCGTGGGTGCCCACGATCAGCTGGGCCTGTCCGGATGCAATAGAATCCCGGGTAAGGGTCTTATTCTTTGGGGTCATAGAGCCGGTGAGCAGGCACACGGAGATACCCAAGGGGGTCAAAAGCTTGGAAAGCGATGCATAGTGCTGCTCAGCCAGGATCTCCGTGGGGGCCATCATAGCGGCCTGGTGGCCGTTTTGGATCGCCAGATAAGCGGCGGCGGCGGCCACCATGGTCTTGCCGCTGCCCACATCGCCCTGGACCAACCGGTTCATAGGCGCGCCCCGCTGCAGGTCGGCTGCGATTTCCAAAATGGCCCGGGTTTGGGCCCCGGTGAGGGTAAAGGGCAGCGCGCCGTAGAAGGGGGTCAGGTCGGTTGTGGCGTAGGGGGTTGTTTTTTTGGTGGCCCGCTTGGCCCGCATCAAAGACAGGCCGGCGGAGAAGACGAAAAATTCCTCAAAGATCAGCCGCCTTTTGGCCATCTCCGCCTCCTGCATAGAGGCAGGCTCGTGAATGGCCTGATAGGCCCGGTCAGCCGGCAGAATGCCATATTCTACCCGGACGGCATCGGGAATGATCTCCGCCGGGGCATCGCAGATGGCCAGGGCCTGTCGCACCGCTTTGAGGACCGATGCGTTGGAAAGGCCGGCGGTCAGCGGATAAATGGGCAGGACCCGGCGGGTGGTCAGGGGCGGACTGTCCACGGCCTCGAACACCGGCGAGGTCATACTGTAACCGATAAAGTCCCCGGATACGGCCCCGTAGAAGATATACTCCCTGCCGTATTGGAGCTGCTCGGTGGTGAATTTTTGGTTAAAGAAAGTCAGGTTCAATCGCCCGGTGGCATCGGCCACGGTGACCTTGGTAATATCCAGGCCTTTGCGGATATGGGCGGTGCGGGGGGTGTTCATCACCATGGCCTTGAAGCAGGCGGGGGTGTCCACTTCTAACTTTTCGATGGGGACCAGCCTGGTCCTGTCCTCATAGCCCCGGGGGAAGTGGCAGATGAGGTCTTCCAGGGTGAAGATGTTCAATTGGGCAAACTGCTTGGCCTTGGTAGGGCCAATGCCTTTTAATATGGTAATGGGGTCTGAAAGCCGGGCCACGGTGTCACCTCCTCCGGTTTTGCTTTATTACTATAAAGTATAGCATAAAAATTGAGAATTGAAAATTGAGAATTGAGAATTATTTTAGAAAAAACAATTCAAACAGCAGAAACCCTGACACCGAGAGATTTTTTTTGCAAATGAAACGACCCGCCCGACGATGTACTTTGTGTACTTCAAGGGCAGGGTCGTGCACAGTTGCGGAAAAAGATCCGGTGTCAATATATGAAAAAACGCCTTCCGAAATTGTACGGAAGGCGATATTTTCAGAGAAGTATCTCGATTAGGCCAGCTTGTTCAGCTTCAGAGTCAGGCTGCTCTTCTTGCGGGCAGCGGCGTTCTTGTTGACGATACCCTTGTTGACACCCTGATCAACGGCCTTGACAGCTGCCTTGTAGGCAACCTCAGCAGCGGCCTTGTCGCCGGCTTCCAGAGCGGCGTCAAACTTCTTCAGGACAGACTTCAGAGCAGTCTTGTTGGCCTTGTTCTTCTCGTAAGCGATCTTGGAAGAAAGGACATCCTTCTTAGAGGACTTAATGTTGGGCATTGTTACACCTCCTGTTGCGTATTTTTGCTCGTGCACTGTCCAATTATAGCGGAGGTTTTCCATAAAATCAATACCTTTTTTCAAAAAAATGCGAATATTTTCCTGGTTTTGCCCTTGACCCGCGCCTGTTGTGGTGGAAAGTCTGCCTGTCCACAAGATGTAGCGGCTGCAAAATCCGGCGCAAAAGAAAAATTTCTTGTCAAGAGGAAAATTTTTGGAAGAAAATGGGGCGTCCGTCAAAATGCGGAGAAGGAAAGTGTAACAATTTTGTCACGCTTTTCTATAACAGTTATGTCAACCGAACGGACGAAAAAAGTACCAAGCCGTGCCTGTGGAAAAACTTGTGGAGAATGTGGAAAACTCAAGTTTTTCAATGGAATTCTCTCCAAGGGGGCAGGTTCGCACCCTGCAAAAACGCCCCGGAAAAGTTCGCAAAAATGGAAAAAGTTACGGTTTGGGATGAATTATGTTGATACTTGCACCCAGTACAAAATCCGCCGATATCTTGCAAATTGTTTCCATTTTCTATCCTCTTTGCCTAAAAATCCGCAACCGGCAAAATTAGAGACGGAATATTTTTGTTGGATTTTCACAAAAAGGGTTTTTGTATGATTTTTCCGCCCCGGGAAATACTCCTTAATGACAACCATATATAGGAGGGCGTATGCAGGGGAAAGTGGAGATCTGCGGTGTGAATACCGCAAAATTGAAGGTTTTATCCCAGGCACAGATGGACAGCTTGCTTTTGCAGGCCAATCAGGGCGACGAAAATGCCCGGCAGCAGCTCATTGAGGGGAATCTGCGGTTGGTGCTGTCCGTCATTCAGCGTTTTGAAAAGCGGGGGGAGAGCCCCGACGATCTGTTTCAGGTGGGGTGCATCGGCCTGATGAAGGCCATCGCCAATTTTGACCCCACAAAAGGTGTGCGTTTCTCAACCTACGGCGTGCCCATGATTGCCGGGGAGGTGCGCCGGTATCTGCGGGACAATTCGGCTATTCGGGTCAGCCGGTCGCTGCGGGATGTGGCCTACCGGGTGCTCCAGTGCAAGGAGGCCATGGTGCCCAAATTGGGCCGGGATCCCACCAACGCCGAGGTGGCCAAGGAGCTGGAATTGACGGAAAATGAGGTGGCCGAGGCGCTGGATGCGGTATGCGCGCCGGTGAGCCTGTACGATCCTGTGTATGCCGAGGGGGGCGATCCGTTGACGATCCTGGATCAGGTGAAGGACAACCGGAATACCGAGGGCAACTGGATCGACCAGATCTGCCTGCAGACGGCATTTAAGGGTCTGGGCGACCGGGAGAAGGAGATCCTGGCCCTGCGGTTCTACGACGGCAAGACCCAGATGGAGGTGGCCAATTCCCTGGGCATCTCTCAGGCTCAGGTGTCCCGGCTGGAAAAGGGCGCGATCAAGACCATGCGAAAATCCTTTAGTTTGTCGTAGCATTCTTTTTCATTCCCAACCGGCATACCCCCTTATCCAGAGGCATACACTTTACCAAAATGCTGGGGGTGGGTGCTATGTCAGCCAAGTTTACGGATATGCACTGCAAGGAGGTCATTTGCATCAGCGACGGCCGGCGGCTGGGTCTTATACACGATGTGATCATTCAGCTGCCCAAAGGGGAGATCACCGCCATCGTGGTGCCGGGCCGGTGTAAAATGGGGGGCTTCGGCCCGCCCAGAGATGATTTTGTGATCCCCTGGAGCAAGATCTGCCGCATCGGGCCGGATATCGTGCTGGTGGATGTGGAGCCGGAGAGCTGCCGGGTGTTGCGGGGAAAACCGCGATTGATGTTTTAGAAAAAATTTGTCATTCGGTCATTGCGAGGAGGCGAAGCAGATGTGGCAATCCCCCCCACATAAGATGGGGATCGCCACAGGTGCTAACGCACCTTCGCGATGACCGTTTTTTTGGGGGTGTATTTTCCTATATATTGGGTTTCGGAGTTTGGCAAACAACTACATCCTGTTCCCCGAAAAAATATTGGAAAAAATATGAAAAAAGCGAAAAAAATACTTGCAAAATGGGCATACTTCCTATATAATAATTCGGCACGGAAATTTTCCGTAGTATTACACCACACACCCGGGGACCTGTCGCTCCCGTGTCCGCAAGGACGGGCGGCAAGGAATGAACGGGGTGGAGGACAAAAACAAAAGGAGAAAAAACTATGTCAGTCGTATCTATGAAGAGCTTGCTGGAAGCAGGCGTACACTTCGGTCACCAGACCCGTCGGTGGAACCCCAAAATGGCCACCTACATCTACACCGAGCGTAACGGTATCTACATCATTGACCTGCAGAAGACCGTTAAGAAGCTGGAAGAGGCCTACTCTTTCGTCCGTGACATGGCTGCCGAGGGCGGCAACCTCCTGTTCGTGGGCACCAAGAAGCAGGCTCAGGACGCCATCAAGGAAGAAGCCATCCGCTGCGGTGGTTACTATGTCAACGCTCGCTGGCTGGGCGGTATGATGACCAACTTCC
>JAFVVI010000043.1 GCA_017502265.1 Oscillospiraceae bacterium | reverse complement strand
CTGTTCAAAGATATATTCGCTTGACACATCTGTTGCCAGAGATGCTGCAGAAGGTAGATGCTGGACAGATTGCCTTCACCCCGGCGGTGCATCTTTCCTATCTCTCCCCGGCAGAGCAAGGCTGGGTGTTGGATGAAATGGAACGTAACGATTGTACCCCTTCTGTTGGACAGGCTTATCACCTCAAGGAACACAGCATGGCAGGTACCCTGACCAGAGATTTTGTTGCCGGTCTTATGAGCCAGGAGAAGGCTAACCAAAAGGAACGGCTGAAGATCCCAATGGAACGCATCCGCAAATACTTCCCCAAACACTACACCACCGCTCAAATGGAGGACGATATTGTTAAGATGTGTGAGGCTCGCTACCGCAAGCGAACCGACCGGGATGCTCGCTAAGGGGGTGACGCCTATGCCCGAACAGATTTCTCAGGAACAGATTGTAGAAGTCACCACGCAGAAGACTGAGGATTGCGGAGCACAGCTTCCGGAGCATGTTATCCTCCGTTTTGCCCGGTTCTTACTGCCCAAAATTCAGGAGGATTTGGAAAAGAAGGATGAATAATCACTCGGATGGCAGCAGGTTTGCGCCTGCTGCCATCCATACAATAGAAGCAAAACACGCAAACCATTAAAATAAACGCAAAGGAGGATTCGTATGAATGCAGTGATTTATGCCCGATATTCTTCAGATCGACAACGAGAAGAATCTATTGAAGGCCAGCTTCGCGAATGTACGGACTATGCGCTGAAGAATAATCTGACCTTGCTTGGCACCTATGTGGACAGAGCATTGTCTGCAAGAACGGCAGACAGACCGGACTTTCAACGAATGATCGCAGACAGCGCCAAGGGGTTATTTGATGTGGTGCTGGTTTGGAAACTGGACCGTTTCTCCCGTGACCGCTACGACAGCGCACACTACAAGCATGTACTGAAAAAGAATGGTGTCCGGGTGATCTCCATCAAAGAGAATATCTCCGATGGCCCGGAGGGTATCATTCTGGAATCTATGTTGGAAGGCTACGCAGAGTATTACTCAGCAGAGCTTGCGCAAAAGATCCGCAGAGGTCAGCATGACAATGCTATGAAGTGTATGAACAACGGCGGCAACACACCTCTTGGTTACTATGTGGACAAGGCAACCGGCAGATTGGAAATCAACCCCGAAACCGCACCTTATGTGCAGGAACTGTTTGCCCGGTATGCAGATGGTGAGCGGCTCACCGTTTTACAAGCCGAAATGGAAGAACGAGGTCTTCGCTCCAAGCGGGGCAATGCTTACACTGTCAGTGTTCTCAGCAATCTTCTGAAAAACCGCAAGTACATCGGCGAATACAAGTATGGCGATGTCATTACCCCGGATGGCATTCCGGCGATCATAGACAAAGAATTATTTGAAAGGGTGCAAATGCGTATGGCAGCAAACAAGAAGGCCCCGGCGCGGGCAAAAGCAGAAGAGGAATACTTGCTTACCACGAAACTATATTGTGGTGACTGCGGGCGGCTGATGGCCGGTGAAAGCGGAAAAGGCTGCAAGGGGATCGTCTACCATTACTACAAGTGCAGCGGCGCTAAGCGGCGGCTTGGGTGTAAGAAGAAAGCTATCAAAAAGCATTGGATAGAAGAAACCGTGGTAAAGCTGACGGTCTCCAAGGTGCTGACCGATGAAGCAATCGACCGCATCGCTGATGCCGTCTTGGTCATGCAGGAACAAGGCGATACCATGACACCTGTGCTGAGGCAACAGTTGCAGCAGTGCGAAGCAGAGATCCGTAATGTGATGAAAGCCATCCGTCAGGGCATCATCACCGAAACCACAAAGGAATGCTTGGAGGATCTGGAAACACAGCGCGACTCATTGAAAGCCAGCATTCTGCAGTTACAGTTGGAGCGCCGCAAGTTCACCAAGGAAGAGATCGTGGAATGGATCAGTAAATATAAGTACGGCAATATCAACGATCTTGATTACAGAAAGGAAATCATCGATACTTTTGTAAATTCCGTCTTCGTATATGACGACAAATTGGTTCTCACCTATAACTATAAAGACGGAACTGAGACCCTGACCCTGCAAGAAATTGAATCTGTTTTAAGTTCGAATTTAACTAGTATGTGTCCACCAAAAAAAGAAGAGACACCTTTGGGTGTCTCTTCTTTTTTGCTTTGGTCGATGGGCTCGAACCCATCTAAATGCAACAGTCCGGTGGACTGTTGCTGCCACCAGTGCAAACACTGGTGGCTACAATAATTTTTGTCCCAATGGGGCAAAAATGCAAATCGAGTCCTATATCGTCCTGCTCTACTGAGAACGGGGGCAATCCCTATCTTCACAAATTTTGCATTCCTCGCTGTTGTGCGTCTCCATGCAACAAAGCATATAATCGCACTGGTCGCAACAGCATTCCACATCCTTATGCATACCGTTGCCTAAGCAATCTGCTCCGCCTTTGCCCGGTGTCAACGTTATTCCTGTACTATCTATTATCATACTTATTCTCCCGTCCAGTATGTATTATCCGCATTATATAATGCATTAGTCTATATGTAAAGAGAAAAACTAAGATATTATCTCATTAAAAAGTAACTGATGGGAGAATATCTTATGATTAAGCTAAATGCTTTGGAATTATTGGAAAAGCAAGGGAAAACAAAGTACTGGCTATATAAACAGCTTGGTATGAGTTATCAGAATTTCAACAAAATGATAAACAACGAAACCAAATCCATACAGTATGAAAACATTGAAACAATGTGTCTTCTGCTGAACTGCACGCCCAATGATTTACTGGTCATTACGGAAAAATAATCCCAAAATCAAACAAAAAGCCGTGCTGCAAAATGCAGCACGGCAATTTTTAATCAGCAATAAAAGTCCTTGATCTTCTTGGCGCGGCTGGGATGGCGCAGCTTGCGGATAGCCTTGTTCTCGATCTGGCGGATTCGCTCACGGGTCACGCCGAAGATCTGGCCCACTTCCTCCAGGGTGTGGGTGCGGCCGTCGTACATACCGAAGCGCATACGCAGCACATCAGCCTCCCGCTCGGTCAGGGTGTCCAGAATCTCCTTAAGGGCCTCAGCCAGCATAGCATTGGAGGTAGCGTCTGCGGGGCCAGGAGTCCGCTCATCCTCCACAAAGGAGCCGATGGAGGTATCTTCCTCGTCGCCCACAGGCGTATCCAAAGACAGGGTATCGGCGGCGGTGCGGTTGGCCTCGATGATCTTCTCCACGGGCAGGTTCAGCTCAGCGGCGATCTCCTCCACGGTAGGCTCACGGCCCAGCTCCTGCACCAGCTTCCGGTTGCAGCGGGTGGCCTTATTGATGACCTCTACCATATGCACCGGCACCCGGATGGTACGGGCCTGGTCGGCGATGGCGCGGGTGATGGCCTGCCGAATCCACCAAGTGGCATATGTAGAGAATTTGTTTCCCTTTGTCCAGTCGAATTTGTCGACCGCGCGGATAAGACCCGTATTGCCCTCCTGGATCAGGTCCAGAATGTGCAGGCCGCGGCCGGAATATTTCTTGGCGATGGAGACCACCAGCCGGAGGTTTGCCTCGGTCAGCTTATTCTTGGCGTACTGGCTGCCCTCGGACACCATCTTGGCCAGCTCCACTTCCTCTTCCGCGGAAAGCAGCTTGATCTGACCGATTTCCTTCAGGTACATACGAACCGGGTCGTCCAGATTATACTCGGCGGCCAGGTCCACCGGATCTACCAGATCCTCTTCCTCCACATCGGACAGGTCGATATCATCGTCCAGATCGTCCGACAGTTCTAAGGCGTCATCCAACTCCAGGTCCAGGTCCTCGCTGACCACCTGGATATTCAGGGAATCAAAATGGTCATAGATCTCTTCGATCTTCTCAGGGGTCAGGTCCATCTCTTCCAGATGGGCGCGCAGCTCGCTGTCACGGATCATGCCGTCCTTGCGGCCTTGGGCGATCAGTTTCTGCAGAATGGCCTGCAGCTCTTCAGGGCTCTTGGGTGCTTTTTTCGTCGTACTCATCACACATTCCCTCTTTCTCTCAGTTTTCAGTGCCGTTAGACTATACCTTGATTCTTTCTTTTTGACAAGGGTTTTGCAAAAATTTTTCTAAAAAATCAGCATTCGGCGGTTTTTGTCACGGCAAAGTACAGTATTCCCCGCCTTTCAGCAAAACATACTGTTTACAAGGCCGGGAAAATTCGTTATAATGTAAACATCATTAAAGTGGAGGAGTTTGTGCCGAATATGGCCGTCCTTTTTTGAGGTGCAACCTATGACAGAACTTTCTAAAATTCGAAATTTTTCTATTATTGCCCATATTGACCACGGCAAGTCTACCTTAGCCGACCGGCTGCTGGAGGAATGCGCCGCTATCGACCAGCGGGAGATGGAAGATCAGATCCTGGACTCCATGGATCTGGAGCGGGAGCGGGGTATTACCATTAAGGCCACCGCCGTGCAGCTGTCCTACACCGCTGACGACGGAGAGACCTATGCGCTGAACCTTATCGACACACCGGGCCACGTGGACTTTAACTACGAGGTCTCCCGGTCTCTGGCCGCCTGCGAAGGCGCTGTACTGGTGGTGGATGCTTCTCAGGGCGTGGAGGCCCAGACTTTGGCCAACACTTTTTTGGCCACCGATGCAGGTCTTGAGGTCCTGCCGGTGATCAACAAGATCGATCTGCCCTCCGCCCGGCCCAAGGAGGTCAAGCAGGAGATCGAGGACATTATCTGCGTACCCGCAGAGGACGCCCCGGAGATCTCCGCCAAGAACGGCATTAACATCCGCTCCGTACTGGAGATGATCGTGCGGGATGTGCCCGCCCCCAAAGGTGACCGGAATGCCCCCCTGCAGGCCCTGATCTTTGACAGTCAGTACGATTCCTATCGGGGTGTTATCGTCTACACCCGTGTGAAAGAGGGTACAGTCCGGGCAGGTATGGACATTAAAATGATGGCCACCGGCGCGGTATACAAGGTGGTTGAGGTTGGTACAATGAGCCCCAAAGGTCTGACCCCCCGGGATTGCTTAGGCGCAGGCGAGGTTGGCTACATCACCGCCTCCATCAAGACCGTTTCCGACACCCAGGTGGGCGACACCATTACATCTGTGGAAAATCCCGCCAGCGATCCCCTGCCCGGCTACCGGCAGGTACAGCCTATGGTGTACTCCGGCGTGTACCCGGCAGACGGCGCAAAATATCAGGACCTGCGGGAGGCTTTGGAAAAGCTGAAGCTGAACGATGCGTCCTTTGTGTATGAGCTGGAAAGCTCCATTGCTCTGGGCTTCGGCTTCCGCTGCGGCTTTTTGGGACTTCTGCATATGGAGATCATTCAGGAGCGGCTGGAGCGGGAATATAACCTGG
>JAFVVI010000042.1 GCA_017502265.1 Oscillospiraceae bacterium | reverse complement strand
GGTCAGCGTGACGGGAGTCAACACCCAACTTGATGTGCAGCTCGACGGTCTCGTCGAACTTGGCGGAAGCACCCTTCACGACCAGATCCAGGGCTTCTGCGGGTTCATACTGAACAGAGCGGTCAATCAGCTTGGCGCTCTCCTGATATTTTTTACCTCTAAACACTTGTTATATCCTCCTTATAGTGGTGATGCGGAAAAATCCTCCCACATTACCGGGCCAAATATTTGCCCGGACAGTTAAAATCAATCAACGACGGTAACGCCCATGCTGCGGCAGGTACCGGCAACCTGGCTCTCGACGGCTTCCTGAGTGGCGCCTTCCAGATCCTGCATCTTGGTCTTAGCAATTTCAGCGATCTGTGCGCGGGTGATGGAGCCGACCTTAGTCTTGTTGGGAACGCCGGAACCCTTCTCCAGACCGATTGCCTTCATAATCAGCAGGGGAGTCGGAGGGGTTTTGGTGATAAAGGTGAAGCTGCGGTCTGCGTAAACAGTAATGACAACAGGAATCTTGTAGCCTTCCATAGCCTGGGTGCGGGCGTTGAATTCCTTGATGAATGCAGCAATGTTAACACCGTGCTGACCCAAAGCGGGGCCGACAGGGGGGGATGCGGTAGCCTTAGCGGCGGGAATTTGCAGTTTGATAATGCCAGTGACTTTCTGTGCCATAATAAGCACCTCCTGAATAAAATGTGGTAATATGCGTAATTTCGCATTTTTTGCGGGGCCTTACGCCCCTCCCACGTTCCGACCGGAAATCCGGCCCGATGCGTTATTGGGATGATAACTCTACCTGATCGAGTTCGAATTCGACGGTAGTTTCCCGGCCAAACATAGAAACGATAACATTGACCGAGTTCTTTTCGACCTCCATGCTCTCCACAACACCGGTGAAGGAAGTCAAAGGACCGTCGAGGATCTTCACGGTATCGCCAACTGCGTAGCTGACGACGATCTCGCGCTTCTCAACGCCCATTTCATAAACTTCGTCATCGGTAAGGGGGAAGGGGTCATTTCCGGATGCGCCGACAAAGCCGGAAACGCCACGGATATTGCGGATTACGTGCCAGGTGTCGTCAGAATAAACCATCTTGACAAATACATAGCTGGGATACAGCTTGCGGTCATAGGTTTTGGTTACGCCGGCATCAGTGATCTCGGTAACGGTCTCCTGAGGGATCGCGATAGAGATGATCTGATCCTGCAGCTGACGGCTTTGCACGGTCTTTTCAATGGTGGCCTTAACGGTGTTCTCGTAACCGGAAAAGGTTTGGACAACATACCATTTTGCAGTATCTGCCATAATTAGTCTCCTTAATGGACTGCGTCGATCAATGCGTCAATGCCAAAACGGGCAACGAAGTCAAACAGCCAGATAAAGACACCGACTACCAAAACGCAGACGATGACGATCAGGGTATTCTTCGCGACCTGCTTGGGGGTAGACCACACGACCTTCTTAAGTTCGCTGCGGAGCTCACGGAAGTATCTGCAAATTGCTCTCCAGGCTCTTGCGAACCAGTTTGCCTTTTTTGCTTCTGCCATTTGTGGGCCTCCTTACTTGGTCTCGTTGTGAACGGTGTGCTTTCTGCAGAATCTGCAGTACTTCTTCATCTCGAGACGGTCGGGGTCATTCTTCTTGTTCTTCATGGTGTTGTAGTTTCTCTGCTTGCACTCGGAGCATCTCAAAGTGACTTTCACGCGCATAAACGGCACCTCCTTAAAATTGCCTCCCTGTATCACTCCGGCTATGTTAGATTTAGAGAGCGGCACACTACAAATTGCCACCCGGAGCTGAAAAAGGGCGCACAAAATAACCCCTTTTCACAGGTAAAAACCATTCTAACACAGCCGGGTGGATAAGTCAACAAATTTTTTCTTTATTTTTTGGGGATCTTGCTGTATAATGAGAGCAAATCAGAATATAAGGAGAAATTTTGGATATGAAACGGATTATGGGTGTGGATTTCGGCGATGCCCGGACGGGAATTGCTGTTTCGGATCTTTTATGTACACTGGTAGGTACCACTACGGTGATCCACAGCCGGAACAAGGAAAAGACCATCGCGCAGATTTGCACGATGGTCACAGAATCGGATGTGGGAGAGATCGTGGTTGGTCTGCCTAAAAATATGGATGGCAGCGAGGGTCCCCGGGCGGAACTGTGCCGGGAATTTGCCGCCGCGTTGGAATCGGCAACCGGACTGCCTGTGCGCCTTTGGGATGAACGCAGGACCACTGTGGAAGCCCATAATATCCTGTCCCAGCACAATTACCACGGCAAAAAGCGCAAAGATACGGTAGATGCAGTGGCCGCATCCTTGATTCTGGAGGGCTATTTGGCCTTCCGTGGCCGATAAAGTAATTCCCGCGTGCCGGTGAACAGCAGTAAGCCGCCAAAGATTTTTTTCAACAGGCCGGTGTCGATTCGGTTTCCTACATATGAAAACACCGCGGCAGCCACACAGCCTGCGATGATGGCGGGCAGCACCTTTTTGATGCTGACCGTGCCTTGCTTTTGGCGGAATAGTGTGGCGATACAAGCTGACGGCAGGAAGAAAAGCAGATTGATTGTCCGGGCTGCGGTATAATCCATACCGGCCACCAGGGTGAGCCAAAGCATCAGAAGACTGCCGCCACCCACACCCAGGCCGGCCAGAAGGCCCAGCAATGCAGCCACCGGCAGGGTCAAGTAATCTAACATAAATACCGAATACCTCCCCACAGGATCAGGCCGCCCAGTACCCGGTGCAGCCAGATGGTGGGGATTTTTCGTCCCCAAAGACCGGCGGCAATCCCGCCCACAGAGCTGCCGATCAAATAGGGGAGTACTTCCTTCAGTGTTACCTGCCAGGGGAGAGAAAACAGCAGGGAAATAATGCAGATTGGGGTAATAATTGCTACAGAGGCTGAAAATCGTTCAGCTTCTTCTATGCCGGACTTACTGCCCAGCAGCGGTACCAACACCATACCCCCGCCAGCGCCGAACAGGCCGTTGATAAGGCCGGCTGCGCCGCCTGCCGCGGATAATCGGATATTACGGGACAAAAAACCACCTCCATTGGAAAGGATTTCCTTTGGAGGTGGTTTTTATGCATTAAGAAGCGATGGATGCGATGGTCATATCCAGATTCAAACGGTTGGTCTTGCCCACAGTAATGGTTGCGGGCTCAGTAATGCCGTTGAACCACTTATCCACATCGGCCGTACGCAGATCTTCGGTAATCATATGATCACGGTAGGTCAGCGCATCGTCGCTGGAGTAGTACATAACATGGTAACCGTATTCGCTGACGATCACACCGGTATCACCGGCCTTGCGGTCCGTATCAAGAGACCAGGCCAGGAAGGATTCCGTATAGGGGGAGTCGGGATGGAGGTCTTCAAACAGGCCGCCGGTTTCCTTGGAGCCGTCATCGGAGTTTTTCTTAACCAGCTCGATGAAGGTGTCCTCGGTGGCTGCGCCATCTTTCCACTCCTGCAGCAAACGCTCGGCCTCGACCTTTGCAGTAGCCTTTTCGGCATCAGAGTAGGTCTTGTTGCCGCTGGAGTCGGTGGTGCCGCCCTCAAACTGCACTAACAGGTGACGGACGTTGGCCAGGGGACGGGTGTTATCGTTGCGCTCCATAAAGCACAGAACATAGTAGCCGTTAACGGTGGTAACATCCTTGCCGTCGGCATCCTTGGTGGTGGTTTCGTTGTTGATGACAGTGATGTCGCCGTTCTTGCGCGCGCTGTCTGCCATCCACTTCTGGAACTCGGCAGGAAGAAGGGTGTACTTGACCAGGCTATTCTTGGTGCTGGTGACGGCGTTCTCTTTTTCTTTGTTGATATCCAGCGCAGAGATAGCGGTGTCCAGCGCATCCAGACTGCCGGCTTCCTTTAAACCGTTTGCAATTTCTTCAGCCTTCTTCTGGGCAGCGGCCTTCTCTTCGTCGCTATAGGTGGTGTTACCCTTGTCGTCCTTAGTGCCGCCGGTCAGGTAGTCGGAGACATTCACAGGGTACACAGCATAGCTGAAGGAGGAGAAATTATCAAACTTGTCCTTTTCGTACTCGCGGATAGCAGCGTCATTGTAGGTAAGGGAATCGCTGTAAGCGGTGTAGTATGCAGAAGCAATGGTGGTGATATTAGAGTACTCGTTGAAGGAATCCACATTTGCACCGTAGCCGTAGATGGCTCGCAGGTACTGATTGGCGTTCTGGAATCCGCCGTACATAGCGTAGATCTGCAGCATCTGCTCGTTGCTATCCAGAGCCTTCTGCTCATCTTCGGACAGTTTAAAACCTTCTGCCATAGCTTTGTCGTACAGAGCAAGATCATTCTTGGCCTTGGCCAGCGCGCCATCGAGGAAATACTCTGCCCAGGTCTTATTGGAATCGACGGAGCTCTTTTGCGCATTCAGGGGGGCATTCAGATCCAGACCCATCATAGAAATGTATACGGAAAGGCTGTCAGCATAGTCGGTTTTCCACTGCTGATACAGACTCCGGATATGGTCGATAAAGTAGTATCTGACCATAACACTGTCCAATTCGTGGCTGCCGGTGACAGCGGCGATGGTGTTTTTGTCAATGATGCCGGAGTTGTTGACACCCCGTACTGCAAGAATACTGGTAGCAGTCAGAGCAATCACAAGCATGATGGCAACAAAGGAAATTGTTGCAGCTTTCAGCTTTTTGGCTTCGGCCTGCTCTTTCTTCTGCTTTTCTGTCAGTGCAGCCGCCGCGGCTTCTTTGCGGAGCTTTTTCTTGTCGGATGCGCTCATTTAATCAATCCTCTCAATAAACGAATGGTAATATTTACGACCATTTAGCCGTATGATTCAAGCTATTATAACCTATTTGCCCCTATGTTGCAAGAGAAATTCTTTGGATTTTGTCAAAAAAGAAAAAAGTTTACAAAAAAACATGGGGAGCAAAGCCCCCCATGCCACACCCGCTTTAGCCGTATGCGTCCGATTATGACCTGCACCAATCGGCAGGTGGGTTGCCGCTCTCTGCCTTCGCTGCTCCCAACGTCCACCTGATGTCAAAGCATAGGCGGGAGGTCTGCAATCCGACAGGGAAGTCCTGCATCCCTAATTATAAATGTGGGTCCAACAAGACACATTACGAACCAAGCAGGAAGTGTATCAATCCTCGTCGTCTTCCTCTTCGTAAAGCTGATCCATAATCAGCCCGTAAACGGTCTCCAACTCGTTATCGTCCTCAATGGCGCACAGGATCGGCTCGCCGTCGTCCTCTTCCACGGACTTGAGGATGCTGACCTCCAGCTCCTCGGTTTCGTCGTCGGTAGCAGGCGTAACAGCCAGATAGGTAGCGCCACCCCATTCCAATGTGGTCAGGACCTCCAGTTCAAACTCTGTGCCGTCCTCGTCCACAATGGTCATAAAATCAGAACCGTATTCATCAGACATTGTTCATACCTCCGTTTGTGTTGTAGGTATATTTTAATCAATTGATGCCACAAAATCAAGTAGTAACCGGTCGCAGAATTATTATATCCCCGGAAAGTGCATTTATGAGAGACTGCCCGGGGAAAATATCAGAGAAATGGGCATACTATTATAAAATAAATAATAATTCATAAATTAGGTCTTTCGTTTTGCTGCATAATATGCTATAATGATATGAACGATAGTATGGTTATATACGGTCGTGGTTATGAGAATCAACCGGACCGGCATTTTGGCCGGAACGATGGAGGTATATGGTATGAATGACAAGAAAAAGGAAAGAAGGGAACGGCCCAGACAAAACTGGGAGCCCCACTGGAGCATCAGCTCTGTGAAGCAGGGCCTTGGGACTACCTTTTCTGTGCTTAAGGTTATATTTGGCGCGCTGCTGACAGTGCTGCTGATCGGAATCGTCTGCGGCTTTGTATTTGCAGGGATTTTGGGCGACTATCTCCAGGATGATATTCTGCCTATGGCGGGCATGAACATTGAAGATGTGGAGATGGACAAAAACTCTGTGATGTACTATGTGGACCAGAACGGTGACATTCAGGTCTATCAGACTGTTTTTGCCAGCACCAGCTCCAAGTGGGCAGATTTAGAGGATATTCCAAAGGATCTGGTCCATGCGGCTATCGCCATTGAGGACCACAGATTCTATACTCACCAGGGCGTGGACTGGGTCACTACCATCAAGGCGTGCGCCAGAATGTTCTTTGGTGATGACTCTGTGGGCGGCTCCAGTATTACCCAGCAGCTGATTAAGAATCTTCTGCTCTTCGAAGATGAATCTGCAGACGATGTCACTGTGCAGCGTAAGGTTTTGGAAATTTTCAGAGCCCTGCAGCTGGAAAAGCGGTATCACAAGGATACCATTATGGAAATGTATCTCAACTGCATCTACCTTGGCCAGGGCTGCCGGGGTGTTCGCAGCGCGGCGGAGACATATTTCGGCAAGGAACTGGAGCTTTTGACCACGGCCGAATGCGCCAGCCTTATCAGCATTACCAATTCGCCCACCTATTACGATCCCTATCAGAACTTTGAGAACAACAAAAAACGCAAAGAAAATGTCCTTTGGGCAATGCGGGAGTATGACTGGCTGACAGAGGAAGAATATCAGACAGCCATCGCCCAGGAGCTGGTACTCAAGGCCGGCGTGGATGATGCTGACCGGTTGGCTACCTGTGACAATGAAGGCTGCGGCTACCGGGGTACTGTCAGCACCTACAGAAAAGAGGGCACTGTCTATTACTGCCCCAATTGCAGCACCCAGACCTTGGTCCAGCAGGATAACTCCCAATCGGTGTATTCCTGGTTTGGTGATACGGTAATTGAAGATGTCGCCAAGGCTATGGCCAAGAAGGCCGGCTTCCAGTGGAATTCTTCCACTCGTGAAATGATGATGCAGCAGATCCAGAAGGGCGGCTACAGTATCTATACCACCTTCGACAAGAACGCCCAGGATAAGGTGGATGCAATCTACACCAATCTCGATGAGATCCCCGATACCCGTGGCGGTCAGCAGCTGGAATCGGCAATGGTGATTATTGATAACCGCTCCGGCGATATTGTGGCAATGGCCGGCGGCGTAGGCGAGAAGAGGGAGCACGATGCCTGGAACCGGGCTACCGATGCCCAGCGTCAGTCCGGCTCGTCCATCAAGCCGATTACCGTGTATGCACCGGCGTTCCAGTCCGGCGCTATCACACCGGCTACGGTCATTAAGGATCTGCCTACCAACTTCACCGAAAAAGGTGTCTATCCCTTGAATGATACCCGGACCTATTCCTATGCCCGTACCATCTACCGGGCAGTGGTCCGTTCTGTCAATGCAGCAGCGGCCAATACACTGGAAAAATCCGGCATCAACTATGCCTATAAGTTTGCAACGGAAAAGTTCCGCATGTCTACCTTTGTGGAAAATTATGTGGATGCCTACGGCAATGTTCACAGTGACTTGGGTATCGGCCCGTTGGCTTTGGGCGCCCAGACCATCGGTGTGACCGTGCGGGATATGGCCAGCGCATTTGCTACCTTTGCCAACGAAGGCGTGTACCGCAGAGGCAGAACCTTTACCAAGGTCTATGACAGTAAAGGTAATTTGCTCATCGACAATACCCAGGAGACAGAGCCGATCCTCAGCCAGAAGACTGTGGATTATATGAATTTCTGTTTGACTTCTGCCACCAATGAAGGTACCGGTACCGAGGCTGACCTATCCAGAGCCTACGGCATCACCACTGCCGGCAAGACCGGTACTTCCGGTGATAACTATGACCGCTGGTACTGCGGCTACACCGGTTATTATACCGCTGCCGTTTGGACTGGCTTTGATGACCCGGAATCTATCAAGTGCATCAATGTCAGCAATCCTGCTGCGGTCCTGTTCCGAAAGGTTATGGGCCCTCTCCACAGCGGGAAAACCGATTTGCTGTTGTACAGCACCAGCCGGTTGCAGAGTGTGAACATCTGCCTGCACTCCGGCAAGATCGCTACCGAAGCCTGCACCAGAGATGTCCGCCTGAGCGCACCTTTGGATCCCAGCAGCTTTATCGTCACCAGCCAGTCCATGGTATACCCCGAGGATATGCCTAAGGAGACCTGCGACAAGCATGTGATGGTGGAGTACTGTTCCGGCGGCGGTGTGGCCACCGAGGCCTGCAGGAATCTTGCAAATACAGATAAATCTGTGAAGATCACATCAAAATCCCTGGTCAAGCTGACCCAGAACGAGATCGATAAAATCCTCCGAACAGAGGCCCACGGCCTGATCCGGGACTATCTGCGTAACGACTATGTCTACTATGTCAATTCAGACGGTACTGACGGCTGGTTCAGAGGTATTAAAAATAACTTAAGCCAAGGCGTAAATGCACCCTATAAGATTTGCCCTGTTCACGGCAAGTAAGCATAAACACGCTGTAGGCAAAGGAGAAACAGATGATTTGGATTTCCGATGAATGGAAAGATTACGAGGTGCTGGACACCTCTAACGGTGAGCGGTTGGAGCGGTGGGGGAAGTATACCCTCGTCCGCCCGGACCCCCAGGTGATCTGGGACACACCGCATACGCACCCGGCATGGAAGCGGTATGACGCCCGTTATATCCGCTCTTCCACCGGCGGCGGCCGTTGGTCAGACCATAACCTGCCGGAACGCTGGCAGATCCGTTACAAGGATTATCTGACCTTTAATGTCAAGCCTATGAATTTTAAGCATACCGGCGTGTTCCCGGAACAGGCGGCCAACTGGGATTTTATCCGGGATAAGGTTGCTTCCGCCGGCCGTCCCACAAGAGTGCTGAACCTGTTTGCCTACTCCGGCGGCGCTACCTTGGCAGCCGCTGCAGGCGGTGCGGAGGTGTTCCATGTGGATGCCTCCAAGGGTATGGTGGCTTGGGCTAAGGAAAATGCAGCAGCCTCCAGCCTTGCTGACCGGCCTATCCACTGGATCGTGGATGATTGTGGTAAGTTTATCCAGCGGGAGATCCGCCGGGGACGCCGGTACGACGGCATCATTATGGATCCCCCCAGCTACGGTAGGGGACCCGGCGGTGAGATCTGGAAAATGGAGACCAGTTTTTACCCCTTCTTGCTGGAAGTGGGCAAGCTGCTGACGGATAACCCTCTGTTTGTCATTATCAATTCTTATACCACGGGCCTTGCTCCCTCTGCAGTGGGTTATGCTTCCAATGTGGTATTTGGTCAAAGCCACGGCGGCAATACCGCAGTGGGAGAATTGGGACTACCGGTAAAAGAAAGCGGACTGGTCCTGCCCTGCGGCGCTACCGGCCGTTGGACACCTTGATGTGTTGGAGGGAAAGCTTTGAGCACAACGATTTCTGTTGAGCATTTATCGTATACTTATCCGGGCGTGTCCGACGCACCCGGCGTCCCTGTGTTTGAGGACTTGAACTTAACTGTGGAGGAAGGTTCTTTCGTGGCGGTCCTTGGCAGTAACGGCTGCGGAAAATCCACCCTTGCCAAGCATTTTAACAGTATCCTGCTGCCCTGCGGCGGCAAGGTCTATGTGGGCGGTATGAACACTGCCGATGCAGAAAGGCTGATTGCCATCCGTAAGACCGTAGGAATGGTGTTTCAGAATCCCGACAATCAGATTGTTGCCAATGTGGTGGAAGAAGATGTGGCCTTCGGTCCGGAAAATCTGGGTGTTGCTGCGCCGGTGATTCGCCAGCGGGTGGATGCTGCGCTGAAGCAGGTGGGAATGTATGAATACCGTAACCACGCGCCCCATCTTCTGTCCGGCGGTCAGAAGCAACGGGTGGCCATTGCCGGTGTGATCGCAATGGAGCCTAAGTGCATCGTGCTGGACGAGCCCACAGCAATGCTGGACCCCAAAGGCCGACGGGAGGTTATGGATACCGTGTTGCGGCTGAATAAAGAAAAAGGGATCACCGTAGTGCTGATTACCCACCATATGAATGAGGCCGCCCTGGCTCAGCGGGTGGTGGTGCTGGATAAGGGCCAAATTGCGTTGGACGGCACACCCAAGCAGGTGTTTTCTCAGGTGGACAAGCTTCACGAAATGGGCCTTGCAGCCCCGGAGACTGTGGAACTGTGCCACGACTTGAATACACAGGGATTCTCTTTGCCCCTGGACAGCTTAGATATAGAAGAATGTGCGCAGGTACTTTATGATGTGTTAAAGGCCTGACCCACAGGAGGTTAGAAAATTGACACCTATTTTGCAGGTCCAAAACCTACATTATACTTACAGCATCGGTACGCCCTTTGCCCATACAGCGCTGGATGATGTGTCTTTCAGTGTGATGCCGGGGGAATTTATCGGTGTTATTGGACATACCGGCTCCGGTAAGTCCACTCTTATGCAGCATTTGAACGGCCTTTTGAAGCCTACTTCCGGCAAAATTCTGTTGGACGGAAAGGATATCTGGGCCGACAAAAAGCTGACCCGACAGGCCCGCTTCCGTGTGGGATTGGTATTCCAGTACCCGGAGTATCAGCTTTTCGAGGAAACGGTCTATAAAGATATTGCCTTTGGCCCAAAGAATATGGGCCTGTCCCCGGAGGAAGTGGATCGCCGGGTGCGGGAAGCGGCCGGCTTTGTGGGCCTTACCGATGCCCAGCTGGAGGTATCGCCCTTTGACTTGTCCGGCGGTCAGAAACGCCGTGTGGCCATTGCCGGTGTGATTGCCATGGAGCCGGAGGTGCTGATTCTGGACGAGCCTACCGCCGGTCTTGATCCGGAGGGCAGGGAGGAGATCCTCCGCAATATTGAGGCCTACCGCAAGGCAAAAAATGCCGCCATTCTGATGGTCAGCCACTCTATGAGTGATGTGGCTCGTCTGGCTTCCCGTCTGCTGGTGCTGAACGATTCTAATCTTGCTATGGACGGTACGCCTCTGGAGGTATTTGCCCGCGCCGGAGAGTTGGTGGATATGGGCCTGGATATTCCGGATGTGACAAGGCTTTTTCTCCGTCTGCAGGCGATGGGTATCCCTGTGAATCAGGTATATACCTTAGAGCAGGCGGCTGCGGAGCTGCGCCGGATCAAGGAGGGAAATGCCCATGCTTAAAGATATTACTTTAGGACAGTATTTCCCGGGAAATTCTGTTGTTCACCGATTGGATCCCCGCACCAAGCTGATCGCCTTGATCGTCTATATTGTAGCGCTCTTTACAGCCGGCAGCTGGCTTACCTATGCCATTGCCTTCGGCTTTTTGGCGGTGAGCATTGCTGTATCCCAAATCCCCTTAAAGGCTATCGTCCGGGGTATGAAACCGCTGGTATTTGTGCTGATTTTTACAGGTATTCTGAATCTGTTCTTTACCGGCGGCGAGCGGGTGCTGGTATCCTTTTGGAGAATTACAATCACTCTGGAGGGCATTACCCGCGCGATCTTTATGGTTGTGCGGATTCTGATGCTGATCTCAGCCACTTTTTTGCTCACCTATACCACGTCGCCCATCAGCTTGACGGACGGACTGGAGTCTCTGCTCAGCCCCTTAAAAAAGCTTCGTATGCCGGTCCACGAACTGTCCATGATGATGTGCATCGCTTTGCGGTTTATCCCTACTTTGATTGAGGAGACTGACAAGATCATTTCTGCTCAGAAAGCAAGAGGCGCGGACTTTGAAAGTGGCAGCCTGATGAAACGGGTAAAGGCCCTTGTGCCCATTTTGGTGCCGCTGTTTATCAGCGCATTCCGCAGGGCGGATGAACTGGCAACGGCAATGGAGTGTAGGTGCTACCACGGCGGTGATGGCCGTACCAAGATGAAGCTTTTGCGGCTGAAGCGGCCGGATTATTGCGCCTTTTTACTGCTGACGGCCCTGCTTTGTGTGCAGGCGATCGTTTCAAGTGTTGGCCTGTGAGGAAATTATGCGTAATATTGCTCTGTTTTTAACCTATGAGGGAACTGCTTACCACGGCTGGCAGATGCAGAAAAATCTGCCTACTGTCCAGCAGACTCTGCAAAAAGCTGCGGAAATGGTGGTAGGACACCCGGTCCATGTCACCGGCTGTGGCCGTACCGATGCGGGTGTTCACGCTCGCTACTATGTGGCCAATTTCCGTACGGAATCTACCATTCCTGTGGAGCGGCTGCCCTATGCCCTCAATACCCATCTGCCTGTGGACATCGTGGTCAATAAGGCTATGGAAGTGAATGAAAACTTCAACGCTATCGGATCCTGTGTCCGTAAGGAATACACCTATACCATTTATAATTCCCGGGTCCGTGACCCCTTCTATGTGAACCGGGCCTGGTTTTACCCCAAGCATCTGGATGAAAAAATTATGCAGGCCGCGGCAGATCAGTTTGTGGGCACCCACGATTTTGCGGCAGTCCGCAGTGTGGGAACGGATGTAAAATCTACGATCCGCACCGTATATTATTACAATGTGGAGCGGAAGGGGAATATCATTGAACTGAAGGTCTGCGCCAACGGATTTCTTTATAATATGGCCCGAGCTATGGCCGGTACTGTGGTCTATGCCGCCGAAGGCAAGATCCGCCCGGAGGAGATCGGTGAAATTCTTGAAAGCGGCAACCGCACCGCCGCCGGTCCTACCGTGCCGCCGGGCGGCCTGTACATGACCCACCTGTGGTATGATGACGGTGTGGATCAATTTGAATATCCTGACAATTGACGAAAATTCATAAATTGTTTTTCCTTTTCCGGTGAAATTGTGGTATCCTACCGGAAGAAAGGTTGTGAAAAGCGTATGCAGCCAAAATTGTGTACAAAATGTAAGAAAAATATGGCCGTTGTCTTTATAACCAAGATTGAAAACGGCGTGACTATGAACGAGGGATATTGCCTCAAATGCGCCCGCAGTCTGGGGATTCCCCAGATCGAAGCGGCTGTGAAGCAGATGGGCTTTTCTGAGGATGATCTGGAATCTCTGTCCGATGAAATGAGCAGTATGTTCGGCCAACTGGACAACGAAGATCATGATGAGCCGGAAAGCCGTACCGCCACATTCCCGCTGTTTAATCAGCTGATGGAGAGTATGGGCGGCAAGAAAGAGGATCAGCCTGCCCAGAAGCAGGATGAAGAAGAGTCGGAAAAGCCTAAATCCAAGGGCAGCAAAAAGCATAAATTCCTGGACAGTTACTGCATGAATCTTACCGGCCGCGCCCGGGAGGGCAAGCTGGATAAGGTCATTGGCCGGGATGTGGAGACGGAGCGTGTGATCCAGATTCTCAATCGTCGGCAGAAGAATAACCCCTGCCTGATCGGTGAGCCCGGTGTGGGTAAAACCGCAATCGCAGAGGGCCTTGCCCAGCGAATCGCCGCCGGCGATGTGCCCTATAAGCTGCGGGATAAAGAGGTCTTTTTGTTGGACCTGACCGCTTTGGTGGCCGGCACCCAGTTCCGCGGCCAATTTGAGAGCCGCATGAAGAGTCTGATTACAGAAATCAAAGCCTGCGGCAATATCATTTTGGTGATCGATGAGGTGCATAACCTGGTGGGCGCCGGCGATGCTGAGGGCTCTATGAATGCCGCCAATATCCTCAAACCCGCCCTGTCCCGAGGCGAGATTCAGGTGATCGGCGCGACTACCTTTAATGAGTACCGCAAGCATATTGAAAAGGATGCGGCTCTGGAGCGCCGTTTCCAACCCGTGACGGTGAATGAGCCCTCCATGGAAGAGGCTTGCCAGATTATGCAGGGTATTGCCAAAAGTTATGCAGATTTCCATGGGGTTACGATCTCTCCGGAGATTGCCCGGCAGTGCGTGATACTCTCCGAGCGGTATATTACAGACCGATTCCTGCCGGATAAGGCCATTGACCTGCTGGACGAGGCCTGTTCCGATCTGAATCTGCGCAGCAAGGAGATCAATGAACTGGCAAGACTGCGAAAAATTCGTGCTGATTTCACGGAGGATCTGCAAAAGCTGAATGAGGATACGGAGAATGTTGATTACGAAGCGATCGCAAATCTCCGCAGCCGTCTGATGCAGGTTACGCAGGAAATTGAGGAGCTGGAGAAAATCCCGGCGCCTGCCGTTACCATTGAAAATCTGGCCCGGATCATTGAGCTTTGGACCAAGATTCCTGCCAGCAAGATCAAGGCTCAGGAATATAAGCAGATTAAGGGTCTTGCCGACCGGCTGAAAGAGCATATCGTTGGCCAGGACGAGGCAGTGGAGGCCGTTGCCCGGGCAATCCGCAGAAACCGGGTGGGCATCAGCCCCAAGAAAAAACCGGTGTCCTTTATCTTTGTAGGCCCCACTGGTGTGGGTAAGACGGAGCTGGTCAAGTGCCTTGCCAATGACCTGTTTGATTCTGTGGACTCGCTGATCCGGCTGGATATGTCGGAGTTTATGGAAAAGCATACCGTGTCCAAGCTGATCGGCTCGCCTCCCGGCTATGTGGGTTATGATGAGGCCGGCCAGTTGACGGAGAAAATCCGTCGCAGACCCTATGCGGTTGTTCTGTTCGATGAGATTGAAAAGGCCCACCCGGATGTGCTGAATATCCTGCTGCAGGTGCTGGATGACGGCCGCATTACCGATGCCCAGGGCCGTGTGGTAAATTTTGAAAATACCGTTATTGTGATGACCTCCAATGCCGGCTCTGAGGGTAGGGTAGGGGGCTTGGGTTTTGGCCGCACCGATAACGATATGGTCAAGGAAAAAACCATGAATGCCCTGAAGGAATTCCTCCGCCCTGAGTTTATCAACCGGGTGGATGAGATCATCACCTTCAACCGTCTGACAGAGGAGAATTTCCTTGGTATTGCGGACATTATGCTGGCAGAACTGCGGGATAGTCTTCTGTCCCGCGAGCTGACCCTTACCTGGGACGACAGTGTCCGGGATTATCTGGTCAAGAAGGCGTTTTCTGTCACCTACGGCGCCCGAAACCTGCGCCGGGAGATTCAGAAAAGTCTGGAAGATCCCATCAGCGAGAAGATTATCGATTCTTTCGAAAATCCTATTTCTGCACTGCATATCTCCACAGAAAACGACGAAATTGTCATAAAAACCAAATAAATTACGAAGGCAGACATTTTGTGTCTGCCTTCGTTTTTTACAGATCGAACTCGTCTGTGATTTTGCTGGAAACCTTCCAAGCCATATCTTCTACCTTGTCGGCAGCTTTGGCGGCCAGACGGCGGGTGGGATTGCTTTTCGGCATAGCCAGGATCGCCACTGCGCCTGCGGCAGCGCCCACGCCTAAAGCAACAGCCAGACCTTTAACTGTCATATTTCTCGCCTCCTTTCGCCATTAGTGTTCCCAAATGTCAAAAAAACACGATTGGAAAGGTTTCTCACCTTTGCATTTGTGGAAATGTATGGTATAATAAAAGAAAAAGGGTGATTTTATGTCGGTGGATAAGCTGCAAAATAAGATCCGCAAAATGAAAAATCCGTCTATGGTCCTGTTTTCTTTTGATATCTCTGCGATTCCGGCCGATTATCGGATAACCGGCAGCGATATCGGGGACTATTTGCAATATACAAAGGCGCTGCTGACGGCTCTGAAGGACACTGTGCCTGCCGTTCGTTTTGATTTTGGTACATTTGCTGTAGCGGGCGCGGAAGGCGTAAAGGCGCTTTCTGAGCTGCTGGATGCAGCATCCGCGCTGGACTATTATGTGCTTTTGGACGGCCCTGCCATCTATACGCCCAATGGGGCTACCCTTGCCGCGGAGCAGCTTGCTAAGAATTGGAAATTTGATGGCCTGCTGCTGAATTGCTATATTGGCAGTGAGGGTATAAAGCCTTTTGCAGAACTGCTTCCTAAAAATGAACAGGACCTGTTTCTTGTGCTGCGGACAGGCAACAAATCTGCTCCGGAAATTCAGGACCTGCTCACCGGCACACGGCTTGTGTATACGGTTGCAGCCGATATGGCAAAGCGCTTGGGCGAAGATATTATCGCCCGTTGCGGCTACAGCCGGATTGCCGGTGTTGGTCCGGCCACCTCTGGGGATACGCTGCAGCAGTTGCGTACCAAATACCCTGCAATGTTTCTGCTGATAGATGGTTATGACTATTCCGGCGCCAATGCGAAAAACTGCTCTATGGCCTTTGATAAATTTGGTCACGGCGCTATAGCCTGCGCCGGCGATTCTGTTGTTGGCGCATGGCGTGATGAGGGCGGAGATCCTGTGGAGCTGGCTGTTCTGGCAGCGGAGAAAATGAAGAAAAATCTGACCCGTTATCTGGATATTTTGTAAATGAAAATCAGGGTGCGTAAACACCCTGATTTTTCTTATTGAACGCCGCCCATAGGGAAGCCGGACCGGCCTGTGCCGCCGTTGGTGTCGCCGTTAGCGCCGCCGTTTGTTCCGTCGGTAATGCCGCCGGGCATAGAGTCGTCTACGCTGGCATCGGGAATATTTGTTTCTGGAACGGGAATGGTCATGGTGTCAGTGGGCATTTTGTCGGTCTGGTTGGGGGTAGTGTTCACAGAGGGTGTGGTTGCCGGGGTTTCATTGGTGCATCCGCAGGCGCACAGAGAGGCCGCCAGAGCCAGGCACAATGCCAAAATGGTGATTTTTTTCATAAGGTTCCTCCTGTAATTTTGTATTGCAGGATTAGTATTTCCCTGCATACACAGGTTAGACAGGAAATATACACCATTTTTGTGTGGCAAATATCCTTTATTTTGTGACAAAATTTTAAAATAAATCATTGCTATTTTGGAATTGTTAGAGTATAATGGTATGGAAAATTAATGATAAAGGAGAATTCTTTCCTATGAAGAAGCTCGTTGTAAAAAAAGATGTAGAGTGTATGGCTTGTCTGCAGTGCGTCACCGCCTGCTCCGAGGCATTCTATAAGGAGTTCCATCAGGACCTGTCTTGTATCCAGATTGTTGAGAAGAACGGCGCGGCCAAGCCTATGGTCTGTATCCAGTGCGGCAAGTGCGCTAAGGTCTGTGAGGCTGGCGCGATCACCCAGAATCCCAAGACCGGTGTTTACATGATCAACAAGAAGCTCTGCACCGCCTGCGGCAAGTGTGTGGAGATCTGCCCCATGAAGGTAATGGTCGCTCCCAAGGAAGGTCCTACCAGCAAATGTATCGCCTGCGGTATCTGCGTTAAGGCCTGCCCCATGGAAGTTTTGGAGATTGTCGAAAAGTAATAAAATACATAGCAGCAACCGGGTTTCGACCCGGTTGCTTTTTTGTAACTTTTTGCGAAAAAATATCCCTGTAATAATTGCATATTCCGTAGGAATATGATATAATCATAACAACTATGCCCGGAGGGAGATTTGTGACATTTATGACCGAATTTCAGCAGAAAATAACCGATTTGCTGCCAGGTGTGGAACTTCGGCTGAACGAGCCGATGGATAAGCACACCTCCTTCCGTATCGGCGGTCCGGTGGAGGCAATGGCCTTTCCAAAAACCGTCCAGCAGCTAAGTGAAATTTTAAAAGTGTCCGCTTTGTTGGACAGTAAACCTGCTATCTTAGGAGCAGGCACCAATATTCTTGCCCCCGATGCCGGCGTTAAGGGCCTGGTGGTGTGCATGAAGGATTGCCTTGATACTATGGAGCAGCTGGATGCCACCCATATTCGGGTTTCTGCCGGTGTGTCCATGACCCGCGCGGCAGTGTTCGCAGCCAATCTGGGCCTGTCTGGCCTGGAATTTGCCCACGGCATCCCAGGCTCGGTAGGCGGCGGTGTGTATATGAATGCCGGCGCTTACGGCGGCGAGATTTCGCAGGTCTGTACACAGGTGGATGTAATGGATATGACCGGCAGCCTGCGGACTTTGTCCTGTGAAGAAATGGCATTTTCTTACCGCCACAGCCGTCTGGAAGAAGAGGGCGGAATCGTGGTCAGCGCTGTGTTTGTGTTGACACCGAAGCCGGCGGAAGAGATCCGTAGTGTGATGCAGGATCTGATGACCCGCCGTAAGAACTCTCAGCCTCTGGATCTGCCTTCTGCCGGCTCTGCTTTTAAGCGCCCGGTGGGCGGCTATGCTGCCGCGCTGATCGATGGCGCGGGCCTGAAGGGTTACCGGGTAGGCGGCGCAGCGGTGTCTGAGAAGCACGCGGGCTTTGTGGTCAATTTGGGCGGCGCCAAGGCTGAGGATGTAAAGCAATTGCTCAGCGATGTAGCTGATATTGTTTTTGTGGATACCGGCGTCCATTTAGAGCCGGAAGTTCGTATTTGGTAAAAGAAAGGGGGGCAGGGTCGTGGCAATTACATTTTCCGGAAATGCAAAGGCAGAGATGTGCCGCAGCAATCTGGCAAAGTCTTGCTGTGCCATGGCCCAGTGCTTCGGCATATTGCTGTTTTGCAACAGCTTTCGCGCTGATGGCATCCGCATCATTACCGAAAGCAGGGAATTGGGTGCAATGCTACCTAAGCTGTTCAAAAGGGCCTTTGGTATCGCTTTTGACCTGTTACCGGAGGAAAATGCCACCGGTAAGCTAAACTTTCAGATCACTGACCGGGATAAAATCCACAGGATTATGTCTGCCTACGGCTTTGATGCCAATGACACCCTGTCGCTGCATATCAATCTTCCTGTGGTGGAAGAAGATTGCTGCAAGGCTGCGTTTTTGCGGGGCGCATTTCTTGCCGGCGGCTCGGTGACTGACCCGGCCAAGGGCTATCACCTTGAGTTTGCCACCACCCACGGCAGTGTGGCCCGGGAATGCAACAGCTTGATCCAGGAAGTGCTGGGTCTGCAGCCTAAAACTGCCACCCGCAGCGGTGTGTGTATGTTGTATGTGAAGCAGAGCGATCTGATCGCAGATTGCCTGACTTATCTGGGCGCGCCCGTTGCCGCAATGGGAATCATAGAAACCAAGCTGGAAAAAGAACTGAACAATAATGTTAACCGTCGCTGCAACTGCGACGATGCCAATACCTCCAAAACAGTGGAGGCCGCCCAGGAGCAGCTTTCTGCAATCCGCACTCTGCAGGCTCAGAGCCGTTATCAAAGCCTGCCTGTCAAGCTGCAGCAGGCGGCAGAAGCCAGATTGGAAAATCCCGAAGCATCCTTGATGGAACTGGCTGCTATGATGCAGCCACCCATCAGTAAACCAGCAATGAATCACCGTTTGCAGAAGTTGGTGCAGAAGGCACAGGAGGGAACACAATGAGTTTTGCCCATCTCCATGTTCATACCGAATACAGCCTTCTGGACGGCGCTTGCCGGATCTCCGGCCTTATGGACCGGGTCAAGGAGCTGGGACAGGATGCCGTGGCCATTACGGACCATGGCGTGATGTACGGCTGTATTGATTTTTATAAGGCAGCCAAGGCTGCCGGTGTCAAGCCCATTATCGGCTGTGAGGTGTATGTAGCGCCCCGCGGAATGTCCGACCGTGTCCACGGTGTTGACAACGATCCCTACCATCTGGTGCTTCTGTGTAAGGATAGGACTGGCTATGAGAATCTGTGCTACCTGGTATCCCAGGCCTTTACCCACGGCTTCTACGGCAAACCCAGAGTGGACCTTGACCTTTTGCGGCAGCATCACGAGGGTCTCATCGCCACATCTGCCTGCCTTGCCGGTGCGATCCCCCAGAGACTGCTCATGGAGGACTATGATGCTGCCAAGGACTATGCTTTGAAGCTGGCAGACATTTTCGGTGAGGATCACTTCTATCTGGAACTGCAGGACCATGGTATCCCGGAGCAGACCCCTGTGAATCAGGGAGTTATGCGGATCGCCAGGGAGACAGGCCTTCCGCTGGTGGTCACCAACGATGCCCACTATCTGCGCAAGGAAGATGCCCGTATGCAGGATGTGCTTCTGTGCGTGCAGACCGGCCGGACGGTGGACGACCCCAACCGTATGAAATTCCAGACCGAGGAATTTTACTTAAAGAGCGAAGAAGAGCTGCGTCAGCTGTTTCCGGGCTGCGACGAAGCTTTTGAGAATACTGCCAGAATCGCAGAACGCTGCAATCTGGAATTTATTTTTAACGAATATCATCTGCCGTCTTTCCCGGTGCCGGAGGGCTATACCAACGAGGGCTATTTCCGTAAACTCTGTGAAGACGGCTTCCGGGAGCGCTACCCTCATGCGCCGGAAGAATGCCGTGAGCGACTGGAATATGAGATCGGTGTCATCAGCCGTATGGGCTATGTGAACTATTATCTCATTGTTTGGGACTTTATCCGCTACGCCAAGGACCAGGGTATTCCTGTAGGACCCGGCCGTGGCTCCGGCGCGGCTTCTATTGTGGCATATTGTATGCACATCACGGAAGTGGATCCCATGAAATATACCCTCATTTTTGAGCGTTTTTTGAATCCCGAGCGTGTCAGTATGCCGGACTTCGATACGGATTTCTGCCAGGAACGCCGCAGTGAGGTCATCGACTATGTAATGGAAAAATACGGTGCTGACCATGTGGCCCAGATCGCTACTTTCGGTACGATGGCAGCCCGGGGCGCTATCCGGGATGTGGGCCGGGCGCTGAATTTTACCTACGCGGAGACCGATGTGGTGGCCAAGCTGGTGCCCACAATGCCCCTGCACATCACCTTGAAAGAGGCGCTGAATGTATCGCCTAAGCTGAAGGAGATGTATGACGGTGATGACCGGGTCAAGACCTTGATCGACACGGCTATGAGCCTGGAGGGCATGCCCAGAAACACCTCTACCCACGCAGCGGGCGTGGTGATTACTGCTGACCCGGTGCATACCTATGTGCCTCTGGCAAGAAATGACGATACCACTGTTACCCAGTACACCATGACCACTATTGAAGAGCTGGGTCTTCTGAAAATGGACTTCTTAGGTCTGCGAAATTTGACGGTGATCGAGGATGCCCAGCAGCAGATCCGCCAGTTAGAGCCGGAGTTTGACATTGCTGCAGTGCCGGATGACGACCCTGCCACATTCCAAATGTTGGCGGAGGGTAAGACCCAGGGCGTATTCCAGCTGGAATCTGCCGGCATTACCGGCGTGTGCGTCAATATGAAGCCCACCTCTATTGAGGATATGACGGCTATTGTGGCCCTGTACCGGCCCGGTCCTATGGACTCCATTCCTACCTTTATTGCCAACAAACTGGACCACCGCAAGATCACCTACAAAACGCCTCTGTTGGAGCCGATTTTGAAAGTGACCTACGGTTGTATCGTCTACCAGGAGCAGGTTATTGAGATATTCCGCTCCCTGGGTGGCTATACCATGGGCCAGGCGGATAATATCCGCCGCGCCATCTCCAAAAAGAAAATGAAGGTCATCGACGCGGAGCGTACCGTCTTTGTGTACGGTGATGAGAAGCAGGGGATCTCCGGCGCTGTGGCCAAGGGCGTTCCCGAGCAAGTGGCCCAATCCATCTATGATGAGATCGTCGCCTTTGCAAACTATGCCTTTAACAAGGCCCACGCCGTCTGCTACGCGGTGGTATCCTACCAGACAGCGTATCTCAAGTGCCACTATCCCAAGCAGTATATGGCGGCGCTGATGACATCAGTGCTGGATTCTGCTACAAAGATCTCCGGTTATATCGCCGAGTGTAAGGATCTTGGGATCGCTACACTGCCGCCGGATATCAACCACTCCTTTGACAACTTTACCGTGGAGGGGGACTCCATCCGTTTCGGCCTGGGCGCTGTGAAGAATGTGGGCAGGGGGCTGATCCGCAGCATGGTGGCCAAGCGCAGCGAGGGCGGTCCGTTCCAATCCCTTGAAGATTTCATCAAGAGAATGGGCGAGAGCGAACTGAACAAGCGGGCGGTTGAGAATTTTATCAAGTGCGGCGCGATGGATTGCTTTGGCTATCACCGCAGCGAGCTGCTGGCTGTGTATGACAGTATGATGGATTCTATCGCAGCCTCCCGGAAGAAAAATCTGGAAGGGCAGATCGGTCTGTTTGAAATGCTGCAGGACACGGATGAGGCAGTATCCATTCCCATCCCTAAGCTCAATGAAATGAGCAAGGCGGACTTGATGCTGATGGAAAAAGAAACCACCGGCATTTACCTGTCCGGCCACCCCATGGATGACTACAGACATCTTCTGAAGGGGTCTCATGTTGTGCCCATCGGCGCGCTGATGGATGAAGAAAATCCCTACCGGGACGATCAGATCGTCAGCATCGCAGGCGTGGTGCAGACCATTAAGATGAAGACCACCCGCAATAACTCCATGATGGCCTATGTCACCTTGGAGGATGATACAGCAGCTATTGAAATGCTGGCATTTTCCAATGTGCTCAGCCAGTACGGCGGCTACCTGCGGGAGAATCAGCCTGTGGTGATAACAGGCCGCATCTCTATGCGGGACGATAAAGAACCCCAGCTGGTTATCAACCGGGCCCGGCCTATGTCTGACTTTACCGAGCAAACGCAGCCGTTGACGGATTCTGTTCCCCAAAGCGGTACGCTGTACCTGCGTCTTCCCAGTGAAGAAGGCCCGCTTTTCGGTAAGATCCGGTCTATTTTGGGAATGTTCCCTGGTGACAACAAAGTGGTGGTGTATTTTGCGGATACGAAAGTGCAGCGGGGTAGCAAATGCAGCCTGGACAGTCGTATGCTGACAGAGCTTACCCAAGTTCTCGGACAGGAGAATGTGGTTGTAAAATAGCTTTCCATTTGTATGGGCATATGCTATACTGAAGCTGACTCCATGCAGGTGAAATGTAGAGAGGGAATAAAGATGAAAAAGGTTCTAATTCTGGAAGATGAAGTAAATATCCGCAGCTTTGTGGTCATCAACCTGAAGCGCGCCGGCTATGATGCCATCGAAGCCGGTACCGGTATGGAGGCGCTGGAGCAGCTGAATCGGTATCCGGATATCGGCGTAGCCATTTTGGATGTGATGCTGCCGGATATTGACGGCTTTGAAGTCTGCCGCCGCATCCGCGCTACCAGCAAGCAGATCGGTATTATTATGCTCACCGCCCGTACTCAGGAGATGGATAAGGTCACGGGCCTTATGACCGGCGCCGATGACTATGTGACAAAACCCTTCTCCCCGGCAGAGCTGACCGCCCGGATCGATGCCCTTTACCGGCGCATCGGCGGAGACAGCGGTATGGATTCTGAGCTCATCAGCCACGGCCCGTTTGTGATGAACACCCGTAACCATACTCTGGAGAAGAATGGTAACCGTATCCGCCTGACCCAGGTGGAATACGCGATCCTGAAGCTGTTTATGCAGAACCCCGGCAGGGCACTGTCCCGCGAGGATATTCTCTCTGCGGTGTGGGGCCGGGATTACGAGGGCGAATTGAAGATTGTGGATGTCAACATCCGTCGGCTGAGAATCAAAATTGAGGACGATACCGCGAACCCCACCTATATCACAACGGTCTGGGGCTACGGCTATAAATGGGGCGCATGAAGATAAAGAAACAGAAATTCCGCAATATCCGGGTTAAGGGTTTGCGTCGCCGCTGGCTTACCAATACGGTGGTCGTGGTTTGCGCATTGGGTCTGGTCTGCGTGCTGGCGGTGACGGCGGTGTTTTCAGCGTATTACTATTCTACAATGGAATCGGATATGCGTTACCGCGCCCGCTCTACCACAGATTTCTTTGCCCAATACTTAAATCAGAATTATGAGGACTATTACCAGTCCTGTATTACTTATGCCCAGGCTTTTGATGACGGCAATACGCTTCAGCTGCAGTTTATCAATGCCCAGGGCCAGATCGTTGCGGCATCCTACGGGGACTTTGGCGCCAGCGCGCCGGTAACACCGGATGTTGCCGACGCGGTGGACACTTTGAGCATCTGCTCCTTTGTGGGGAAGAATCCCTTGAACGGCCAGCGGATTATGGCGGTGTCCAGTCCTGTGATCTATGGTAACGGCCAGGTGATTGGCGTGCTGCGTTATGTGACACCTACCGCGCGGATGGACCGTCAGATCATCACCACTGCGGCTATCAGCTTTGGCGTGCTGACGGTGTTTGTGTTGCTGGTGCTGCTGAGCAGTAACTACTATATCCGCTCTATCTTAGTCCCCTTGGGTGAGATTATCGATAAATCCAAGAAGATTGCCAACGGCAGTTACGGTATTCAGATTCAAAACGACTTTGATGATGAGATCGGCGATCTTGCCAGGATCATCAACGAACTGTCCCACAAAATAAGCGCCAACGAAAAAATGCAGTGGGACTTTATTTCCTCTATATCCCACGAGCTGCGCACACCGCTGACAGCCATTACCGGCTGGAGCGAGACACTTCTGAGCTCCGACAAGCTGGATAATGATACCCGTCGGGGTGTGCGGATCATTCACCGTGAATCCGACCGTCTGACCGATATGGTGCTGGATCTTTTGGACTTTGCCCGTATCCAGGATGATCGCATGACCCTAAATATGGAAATGGTGGATATCCGGGCAGAGTTTGAAGATACGGTGTTTATGTACGGCAGCCGTCTTTCGGAAGAGGGCATCAGCCTGAAATATGTAGATAACGAGCAGGATATCCCGGAGATATCCTGTGACCCCCAGCGTCTGCGGCAGGTGTTTTTGAATATTCTCAACAACGCCGTCAAGCACGGCGGAGAGGGGAAATGTATCGATGCCGGCATTGTGTATCAGGATGATTATGTTGTCATCCGGATCCGGGATTACGGTCCCGGCATTCCCGAAGACGAACTGGCGCTGGTTAAGAAGAAATTCTATAAAGGCAGTTCCAAGGCAAGAGGCTCCGGCATTGGCCTTGCGGTCAGTGACGAGATCGTGCAGATGCACGGCGGTGAATTGATACTGGAAAATGCTCTGACCGGCGGTACACTGGTAACCATCCGGCTTCCTGCCACCCAGTGAGAAAGGACGATTATGGCAAATCAAGAGAAGTTTAAAACGATGATAGGCGGTCAGGCACTGATCGAGGGTTTAATGATGCGCGGTCCTCACAAGGATGCCATCGTGGTCAGGGGAAAAGAGGGCCTTACCGTGGAAGTCACCGATAGAAAGGTACGGCCTAAAAATTCGCCACTGAATTGGCCTATTATCCGCGGCGCAGTGATCTTCTTTGATTCCCAGCTCCATGGCGTGAAGGCGCTGATGCGTTCAGCGGACCTCTCCCCGGAAGAGAGTCAGGAAGAACCCTCCAAATTTGACCGTTGGCTGGAAGAAAAGCTCGGTGACAAGAAGTTCCAGCAGTTTGTGGTCGGCGCTGCGGTGACTATGGGTCTGGGATTGTCCATTGTTCTGTTTTTCCTGCTGCCAATGGTGATCGGCAGCTTCTTTGATCGGTGGATCAAGAGCAATATTTTGCTGAATTTGGTGGAGGGCGTGATCCGTATTCTCCTGTTTGGTAGCTATATGGTGTTGGTCTCCCGTATGAAAGAAATGAAACGGGTCTTTGCCTACCATGGCGCTGAGCATAAGACCATTCGCTGCTACGAGGCGGGGCTGCCCCTGACAGTAGAAAATGTCCGGGTCCAGACCCGGTTGCACCCCCGCTGCGGTACCAGCTTTTTGCTGGTGGTGATGATTATATCCATACTGCTGTTTTCAGCGGCGTCTTCGTTGCTGCTGATGCTGATCCCCGGCCTTGCAGCGATCCAAGGCAGCTTCCTGTACCGGTTGATTATGATTGTATTTAAGCTGCTTTTGCTGCCCCTGGTGGTGGCGTTCAGTTATGAGTTCAACCGCTGGGTGGGCCGACACGATAATGTCTGCTCCAGATTCCTGTCTGCGCCGGGTATGTGGTTTCAGATCCTTACCACCAACGAGCCCGACGACAGTATGATTGAGGTTGGCATCACCGCGCTGGAGGCTGTCCTGCCGGAAAATGAGGGTGACGACCGTTGGTAAAGACATATGGTGAGTTGTATCTGGAGACCCGCCGCGCATTGCTGCGCAGCGAGGATGCGGATACTGCAGGATTGTTAGCACGGGAGCTGCTGTGCTTTGTGACGGGCAAGACCCGTGAGCAGGTGATTGCCCAACGGGAGCATTACGCATCGGAGCAGACCTGTGAAAAAATGCTTTTGCTGACCCAGCGGCTTTTGAACGGCGAGCCTTTGGCCTATGTGATCGGTCAGTGGGAGTTTTATGGAATGAAGCTGACGGTCACGCCCGATGTTTTGATTCCCCGGGACGATACCTGCGCTGTAACGGACCTGGCAATCCAGCAGGCGCTGTTTTTGGAAACCAATCCACGGATATTGGATCTGTGTACAGGCTCCGGCTGCATTGGACTGGCCATTGCCAGCCGGGTAAAAGACGCAAAGGTCACCTTAGCGGATATCTCCAAGGAGGCGCTGCAGGTGGCAAAAACCAATGTAACGGCGCAAAAACTCTCCGGGAGAGTCAGTTGTGTGCAGGCAAATGCCTTGGAAAAACCTGCAGCATTCTTAGGGAAATTTGATATGATCGTATCAAACCCACCCTATATTACCACAGACGAAATGGCCGGACTACCTAAAAGTGTTGCCGCATTTGAGCCCCATCTGGCGCTCCACGGTGGCGACGACGGTTTGGATTTTTACCGCGCTATTGCACAAAATTACACTTCTGCGCTGAAGCCGGGGGGATACCTGTGTTTCGAGTTCGGAATGGGCCAGGGGGATGCGGTTTGCGGCCTCTTGGAAGAAAATGGGTATACAATTCTGGAGCGTTCCAGAGATTATAACGACAGAGAACGGGCAGTATTAGCCCGTTACGACAGGAAGGATGCATGATTATGGCTACAAAGAAAACCGGGTATGAAGCCCCCACACCTGCAACCGACAAGAAAAAGGCCCTGCAGACTGCGATTTCCCAGATCGAAAAGAATTTCGGCAAGGGTACGGTGATGCGTCTTGGCGACAAGCCGGAGATGACCGTAGACGCAGTTCCCACCGGCTCTCTGGCGCTGGATGCCGCACTGGGCATCGGCGGTGTCCCCAAGGGCCGCATTATTGAGATCTACGGACCGGAATCCTCCGGTAAGACCACCCTGGCTCTGCACATTCTGGCTGAGGTGCAGAAGATGGGCGGCGAAGTAGCGTTTGTGGATGCTGAGCATGCCCTGGACCCTGTTTATGCAGCTGCCCTGGGCGTAAATATCGACGATATGCTGGTTTCCCAGCCCGATGATGGCGGACAGGCTCTGGAGATCACCGACGCATTGGTCCGCTCCGGCGCGGTGGATGCTGTGGTTGTGGACTCCGTTGCAGCCCTTGTTCCCAAGCAGGAACTGGAGGGTGAGATGGGTGATAGCTTTGTGGGCGTTCAGGCCCGTCTGATGAGCCAGGCATTGCGGAAGCTGGCAGGCTCTATTGCCAAGACTAACTGTATCGTTATCTTTATCAATCAGCTGCGTATGAAGATCGGCGTGATGTACGGCAACCCCGAAACCACTACCGGCGGTAATGCGCTGAAGTTCTATGCCTCTGTCCGTCTGGATGTCCGCCGTGTGGAATCCATTAAGGAAGGCGGCGAGGTTGTTGGCAACAAGACCCGTGTCAAGGTTGTCAAGAACAAGGTTGCACCTCCTTTCCGTGAGGCCTATTTTGACATTATGTTCGGCCAGGGTATCAGCAAGTGGGGCGAACTGGTGGATCTGGCTGTGCAGATGGAGATCGTTCAGAAGAGCGGTAGCTGGTTCAGTATGGGCGACGAGCGTATCGGCCAGGGCAAGGACAGCGTGAAAGCTTTCCTGCAGAACAATCCCGATATTGCCCAGCAGGTTGAGGACCAGGTCCGCCAAAAGCTGATGGCCGGCTCTGCATCCAGAGCGCCTGCCCGGGCAGCTGAGCAGCCCATCGCTATTAGCGCTGACGATTTCGACGATGAGGATTGAGAAGGTTGCCGCCCAGCCGGACAGGGCAGGGCGGTACACTGTAAAATTGGACGACGGCAGTTCCCTGCGGCTATACCGCCAGACGGTGGAGGACTTTGCTATTTATTCCGGTAAGGAACTGGAAGAGGCAGAGTTCGACCGCCTGCGTGCAGCGGCGGAGGAAATGTCTGCCAAAATGCGCGCTGTGCGGATCATCTCTGCATCCAGTGTATCCAAGGGCGATTTGGAGCGGAGGCTGATCCAAAAGGGCGAGAGCAAGCAAAATGCCTGCCAGGCGGTCCAGTGGCTGGCGGAACGAAGCCTTTTGGATGATCGGGCCACGGCTCAGCAGATCGTGCAAAACTGCATTTCCAAAGGCTATGGTCCGGCCCGCGCGAAACAGGCGCTGTATGAAAAGCGGATACCCAAGGAATATTGGGACGATGCCCTTGCAGACTACCCGGATCAGACTGAAGAAATTATGAACTTCTTGCAGGCCAAATTGGGCAGCCATTGGGAGCAAAAGGATCTGCGGCGGACGATTGACGCGCTACTCCGCCGGGGACACAGTTATGGCGCTGTCCGCAAGGCACTGAATATGTTTTCTGAGAATGTGGATTGGGAAGAGGAGAATTATGGCTAATATCGGATTTATATCCCTTGGCTGCGCGAAAAACCAGGTGGATTGCGAACGGATGATGTACCGGGTGCAGGAGGCTGGTTTTACTGTGCAGGCCGATGTGGTCGGCGCAGATGTGGTAGTCATCAACACCTGCGGTTTTATTGACTCGGCTAAGGCAGAAGCTATCGATTCCATTCTGCAAATGGCCCAATTAAAGGAACAGGGACTTATTGGTAAAATCCTTGTCACCGGCTGCCTTTCTCAGCGGTATCAGCGAGAGATTGTCAAGGAAATGCCGGAGGTTGACGGCATCTTAGGTACCGGCAGCTATACAGAGGTAGTACCAGCCATCGAAAAGCTTTTGCAGGGTGAAACTGTGGAAGAATTTGCCTCCATTGACACCCCGGAGCAGGAGTGCGGCCGCATTCTGACCACCCCGGAGCATTATGCCTATATCAAGATCGCAGAGGGCTGCGACAATCGCTGCGGCTACTGTATCATTCCCTACCTGCGTGGTAAGTACCGCAGCCGTCAGATGGACGATGTTCTCTATGAAGCCCGGCTTCTGGCAGCCAACGGTGTGAAAGAACTCCTTGTGGTGGCCCAGGATACCAGCCGATACGGAACGGATTTTCCAGAGCATAAACGGCTGCTACCGGAACTTCTCCGTCAGCTTTGTAGGATTGATGGCATTGAATGGATTCGTGTCCACTATACCTACCCGGACGAGATCGATGATGCTCTCATCGATGTGATGGCCACAGAGCCGAAGATTGTAAAATACCTGGACATTCCAATCCAGCACTGTAACAGTAAGATACTCAAGCTAATGAACCGCAGAGGCGACAGCGAATTTCTTCGGGATCTCTTTACCAAGCTGCGCAGCCGGATCCCTGGCCTGATTCTCCGCACCAGTGTGATTACCGGTCTGCCCGGTGAGGGTGAGGCGGAGTTTGAAGAATTGTGTGAATTCTTAAAAGAGCAGAAGTTGGAGCGTGTGGGCGCATTCCCATTCTCCCCGGAGGAGGGCACGCCTGCAGCGGAAATGGAATGTGTGGATAGCGAGATCGCCCAGAAACGCGCCCAGCAAATCGAATTGATCCAGTCGAGAATTATGGATGCGTATAACGCATCTATGCAGGGCAAGACGGTTACGGTTTTGGTAGATGGCTATGACGAAGAGATGGAGCAGTTCTACGGCCGTACCTATGCAGATTCCCCGGAGATCGACAGTCGGGTATGGATCGCTTCCCAGGATGCATTGATGGAAGGTACATTTATCAAGGTTTGTATTGACGGCGTGGCAGACGGTGAACTGTCAGGCTTCGTACTGGAGGATTGACTATGACCCTTGCAAGTAAAATTACATTGATTCGCGTGGCGTTTATTCCCGCATATATGGTGCTGATGTACTTAAGCGGCGGTCAGCCGGGCCTGTTTATGTGGCTTGCGCTGGGTGTATTTATTCTTGCCAGCCTGACGGATTATGTGGACGGTCAGATTGCCCGGAAATGTAACCAGGTCAGCGATTTCGGCAAATTTCTCGACCCGCTGGCGGACAAGCTGCTGACCATTGCAGCCATGACCATTTTCTGCCAGTGGGGTATGATGTCAGCCTGGGCGCTGATGCTGGTGCTGACCCGGGAGTTTGCGGTTACCGGCCTGCGTCTGGTGGCTGTGGGCAAGGGTAAGGTCATTGCAGCCGGCAAAAGCGGTAAATTCAAAACTGCCAGTACTATGATTGGTCTGTGCGTACTGATGGCATTCCCCACACTGCCGTACCTTGCGCCAGTTGTCAATGGTGTGATTATCGTGACGACGGTGTATTCGGGTGTTGAATATTTTGTGCAGAATTGGAACTGCCTTTGGGATTGAGAAACATTGTGCCGGTGACTATGAAAGGTTAAGCATATGAACATTAAGGAAATCGGCGAGATCCGGCGGAGAGTCCGTCGGGACCGCAGCAATATGACCGCCATTTACGGCTGCTATGTGAACGATCAAAAAGAGATCGTCACGGAATTTAAGCAAAGCACCGGTATTATGCCGGAAAATGAGGCAGAGCGGTACTTCGGCCTGATGAAACGGACCTTGTCCGGCTCTGTGGGTAAGAATCTGATCGATATCTGCTTCAAGACCTCCCAGGTGGCGGATAGTCCCGAGCATAAACTGCTGATGGACCTGCGATCAACGGGCTTGAAGGATGCAGACCTGCGGGCAGAACTGTACACCAAAATCATACAATCCGTCAATATGAAAGACGGATTCTTGATTCTCTTAGGCTGTGACAGTTACGATGTGCCCTTTAAGAGCAGTGATGATGAGACCCAGCGGGATGCCTCCAATGAGACCTATACATACCTTCTGTGTTGTATTTGCCCTGTGAAGCAAACCAAGCCCGGTCTGCGGTATGTGTCGGAGGATAAGGAGTTCCACGATGGCGGCATCGCCCAAGTGCCTACGGCGCCGGAGGTGGGTTTTTTGTTCCCGGCATTTGACAATCGCGCCACAAATATCTACAATGCGCTGTTTTATACCCGCAGCGCTAAGGAAAACCACGAGAATCTTGTTAACACACTGTTCTGCGTGCAAGCGCCCAAGCCGGCCGCCGAGCAGAAAAAATCCTTTGAGGCACTCCTTGGCAGCAGCCTGAAAGAGGAGTGCAATCTGGAGACGGTACAAGCTGTCCACGAGCAGCTCTGCCAAAGCATTATGATCCATAAGGAAAGCCGTGTGGCGGATCCGTTGCTGATCTCCAAGGAACAAGTGAAATCCGCGCTGACCGAAAGCGGTGTATCGGAAAAGGGGGTTGCAAAATTCTCTGTGGATTACGATGAAGTCTTTGGACTGGATGCCCACTTGCATCCTAAGAATATCATCAACCATAATCGCTTTGAGGTCAAAACCCCCGATGTGGTGATCCAGGTATCCCCGGAGCGCAGCGATCTGATCGAGACCCGGGTGATCGACGGTGTCAAATACATTCTGATCTGCGCAGATGACAATGTGGAGGTCAATGGCGTACCGATCTCTATTTTAGACAAAGAACCTGCAAGCGTATAAAAACTGCGGCACTTCTAAGTGCCGCAGTTTTTTAGTATGAGTTATTCGCCCTTCATCAGCTTGACAAGGATATCTGTGCAGGCCTCAATGCCGATCTTGCTGCTGTCAAGGCAGATATCATAATTATGCGCCTGACCCCAGCTTCTGCCGGTGTAGTGCTGGTAATTGACTTTCCGGCGCTTATCCTTTTCATTCAGACGGGCCATCGGTGTCTTTTCCGATTCGCCGTAAAGACGGACGATGCGTTCTGCGCGGAATTCCTTATTTGCGTGGATAAAGGCGTGCAGAACATCCGGCCGGTCCTTGAGTATGTAGTCAGCATTTCTGCCTACGATCACACAGGGGCCCTGCTCAGCCAGCTGGAGAATCACGCTGCACTGGATGTTCCACAGAAAATCCGCTGTAGACAGGCCGTTCATAATGCCGTGGACACCCTGATGGGCAAAGGCGTAAGAAAAAATGCTGCCGGTGGGTGAGTGCTCTCCGTGTTCCTCCACAAACTTGGGAGCGAATCCGGATTCCAAAGCAACCTGATCCACAAGTTCTTTGTCGTAGAACGGAATACCCAAGGCTTCAGCAACCTGATGACCGATAGTACGGCCGCCGCTGCCAAACTCACGGCTGATAGTGATGATCTTCTTTTCCATAGAGCACCCTCCTTATTTGTCTTATGCCTTTATTATACTTACATAAAAATGGATTGTCAATGATATGTTGTTTTGAAAAAATTACGGCTGCACTGGGTAAGTGCAGCCGTAAAATGTTTACTTTACCTTAATTCCGCATATCCGATTGCCACGGGTACCGATTACCAGGGTGTTATTGAACATAGCGGGGGAGGCTTCAATATTGGAACCCAGATCCAGTACAGACAGGGTCTTACCTTCCTTATCTACCAGGAAGAGCTGGCCGTTGGAGTCACCCACAATGATATAGGCGTTGCCGTCATCACTGTAGACAGGGATCGGTGAGCTCCAGGAATAGTAATTCATATTCTTTTCCCATACGGTCTCGCCGGTTTCGGTGTTCAGAGCCACCAGCTTACCGTTCCAGTTGCCGGGGCTACGGGCCACTGTGTAAATAATCAAACCTTCCAGCGGCGTGCCGGGTTTGCCCAGAAGGGGTGAGGATTGTACACCGCCGGAAATGCCGTCCACAGTCTTGCAGTCAAAGGGGTGTTCCCAAATGATTTCGCCGGTTTTGGCATCCAGCTTATAGACGCTGATGGTTCCGCTGCTGCCGCTCTTGGTCCAGTGAAGAGAGGGGGCGGTGTAGATGTAGCCGCCGTCTTGCCCGTTCCATTCAAATACAGGGGTGGAGTTGGAATCGTCCAAGGTATCCTGCGCCCATACCAGTTCCATAGTATCTAAATCAACACAGAAGAACATACCGCCGTTTTCGGAGATATACAGATACCGGTCAACGATCACAGCGCTGGGCTCATAACCTACCCAGTAGGTACTGTTGTTGGAACGGTTGGTAGAGTAACGGGTTTTGACGATGTCTTCCGGCGCCATGGTCAGCGTGCCGGCAGCCTTGTCGTAGTTGGTGTTCAGTTTAATGGTGTAAAGAATGCCATTTTCGCCGGGCCAGATCAGAGTATCTGTTTGGGCATCAATCAGCGGACAGGAGTCGAAGGCGGTCCAGGAGGAACGAATTGCAGCGTTATCGCTTCCGTTGCGCTCATAGAGGATCGTGCCGTCAATGAGGCTGACGATATACATTCTGGGTACTTTTCCGTTGTAAAAATCACCGGAGCCCACATACATAATGGGATAGCCTCTTGGGTCCAGAGAGCCGGAGCCTTTAAAGTTCATACCCAAGTAGATGGGTTGTCTGGTGTAAGCGCCGTCGTCCAGATCAAAGAAGTAGACATAGCCGTCCAGCGTGGCGTAAATAACTTCCACCAGATTCTCTTTTGCTTTCTTTTCCGGGACCATATTCATAATGGCTTTGGTTTCCGCATCCCATTGGACCATTAGCGGCTGGCCTGTCCAGCCTGTTCCGGGCCAGCCGTTCAGTGTGCCGTTGCCCCGTTCCCAAATTTTTTCCAAGGCCTTTTCAGTAATGGTTGCTGTGCCGTAAACAGGACTGTTTCGGAAATTGTTGCCCCGGAATGTAGCAATGCCGGGCAGGGCGAAGTAATCTTCAGGCTTGCCGAAGGAGATGGTTTCAGCGCGCTGATAACCGTCAATAATGTTTCCGTCCTGAATGATCTGCCACTTGATCTTCCAGTTTTCGGGATTACTGGAATCGGAGAATGCGGGGGTAAAGGTGGGGTCCGGTTCCGGAGTAGTATCCTCGGTTTGTTGGGTATCTTCCGTCTCGGTGGTGAGAATGGTTTCTTCTGTTGTGGCGGTGGTGTGGCCGGTGGTGTTGTTTTCGCCGGCGTGAAGCATAGCTTTGCCAAAGGAACGGTAACGGATAAAGCAAACAAGTGTGCACACCAATACCAGTATAGTGGTCAAATACATCAGTCGCAGGATCGTATTAACTTTGCGTCGTTTACTGCGTTCCATACGTGTTCGGCCACTGAGGTAGCTGAAAATGACAGAGCCCACTGCCAGCAGAACAAAAATGCATAACAGAATTATGAGCCCGATGCCCATCTGCCGGTAGCTATCAGAAAGAGAAACGCCTGCAGTCAGGATAGGTATATTCACGGATACATTCCTCCAATCGCTGAGTTAACTCCTTCATTATAGCACTGTATTTGCCGCTATGCAAGTAAAACTGCCGAAACAGAAGTGTTTTTGTTGTTGTAAACCCTGTCCCGGCATTGAAATTACTTGGAAAATATGGTATGATTATGGCATCAAAATTACAGGAGAGTCCTATGGATACAATCATTGAAGCGTTGGCTTTGGAATTAAAGCAAAAGACCGAATATGTCCAAAATGTAGTGACATTGCTGGACGAGGGAAACACCATTCCCTTTATCGCCCGATACAGAAAAGAGCTCCACGGCAGTATGGACGATACGGTGCTGCGGGAATTGGAGACCCGTCTTGCATACCTGCGGAATCTGCAGGAGCGCAAAGAGGAAGTGACCCGATCCATAGAAGCCCAGGAAAAGCTGACGGAGGAGCTGGCAGAAGCCATCGCCAAAGCAAAGACTCTGGCGGAAGTGGAGGACCTGTACCGTCCTTATAAGCAAAAGCGTCGTACCCGCGCAACGGTTGCAAAAGAAAAAGGTCTGGAGCCGTTGGCCCAGGCGATCTTTGAACAGACAGGTGAAGACCCCGCGCAGCTGGCAGAGGGGTATATTGATCCGGAAAAGGGTGTGGAGACGGTAGAAGAGGCCTTGCAGGGCGCGTCGGATATTATTGCCGAGATGATCTCCGATGACCCGGATATCCGCAAAGCGCTGCGGCAGAAAATGGAGACCCGCGCTGTGGTAACTGTGCAAGCAACCGATCCGGATACCGATAGCGTTTACCGGCTGTACTATAATTTCTCTGCGCCGGTAAACCGTTTGCAGAATCACCAGATTCTGGCTATTAACCGGGGCGAACGGGAGGGATTTTTGAAGGTTTCTGCGGCACTTCCCGGCGCTGAGGGACAGGCTCTTGTTTGCCGTATGGCCCTGAAACCCCAAATGTGGGTGTCTGCCTTTGTAAAGGCAGCGGCGGAGGATTCTTTTGACAGACTGATCGCACCCAGTATCGAACGGGAGCTGCGTAACACCTTGACAGAGCGGGCAGGGGAGTCGGCGATTGCCAACTTTGCATTAAATCTGAAGCCCCTGCTGATGCAGCGGCCGGTGAAGGGGTTTGTGACCATGGGCCTTGACCCCGGATATAAAAACGGCTGCAAGGTAGCGGTGGTGGACAGTACCGGCCGTGTGCTGGATACGACTGTGGTATATCCCACCTTTTCCCAGCGGAAAAAGGACGAAGCCATTCAAATCCTGTCCGCGATGATCCGCAAGCATAGCGTCAAGCATATCGCAATCGGTAACGGCACGGCCTCCCGTGAAACGGAAGCAATGACCGTGGAAATGCTGAGGAATCTGCCCGGTGTCAGTTATATGATCGTCAATGAGGCTGGCGCGTCGGTGTACTCCGCATCCAAACTGGCAGCAGAGGAATTCCCGGATTATGATGTAAATCTGCGTTCTGCTGTGTCCATTGCCCGTCGTCTGCAAGACCCTTTGGCGGAACTGGTGAAGATCGATCCCAAGGCCATTGGCGTGGGACAGTATCAGCACGATTGCCCCCAAAAGCGGCTGGATGAAGCGCTGGGCGGCGTTGTGGAGGATTGTGTCAATGCGGTGGGCGTAGACCTGAATACTGCATCGGTGAGCTTGCTGCAAAAGGTGTCCGGTCTGAACAGTACTACTGCAAAGAATGTGGTTGCCTACCGGGAAGAAAATGGTGCTTTTACCTCCCGGAATCAGCTGAAAAAAGTGCCAAAATTAGGCCCTAAGGCTTACCAGCAGTGCGCTGGCTTCCTCCGCGTGCCGGAGAGTAAAGAGATTCTGGATAATACCGGTGTCCACCCCGAGGCCTATGCTGCGGTGGAGACCCTGCTGACTCTGTGCGGCTACGGCAAAAAGGATGTAGCTGCCGGAAATCTCAGCGAGTTACAAAATCGTCTGGAAACAGTTGGTATCACTGCGGCTGCAGAAAAATGCGGTGTGGGCGTACCCACTTTGGAAGATGCGGTCAAGGAATTGCAAAAGCCCGGCCGTGACCCCCGTGATGACCTGCCTGCGCCCATCCTCCGTACTGATGTGCTGGAGATGAAAGATCTGAAACCCGGCATGGTCCTGTCCGGTACAGTCCGAAATGTCATTGATTTCGGCGTGTTTGTGGACATCGGTGTCCATCAGGACGGCCTTGTGCATATCTCCCGTGTCTGCAACCGAAAGGTGCGCCACCCTTCTGAGGTTGTACAGGTGGGTGATGTTGTAAAAGTTGCCGTTCTGGAAGTGGACGAGGCCCGTAAGCGCATCAGCTTAACAATGAAGGATATTCCTAATGAATAAACAAAAGAGTCGCCCTGTTGGGCGACTCTTTTAGTTTCGCTTATTTCTCTTCGCTGTAGAACACATTTTGCAGGTTTGGTAAATAGATTTTAAGTCTTGCTCTTGACAAATTACAAATAAGGTGTATACTGAAAGAAACAACAAAATAAACCGGTGATGCCCCCGGAAATGCGTATGTAATACCGGAGGCGGAGGACTCTCTGGAGAACACATTTAGTTGTGTGCCGAAGGTGCAAGGCGAAAGCCGAATCTCTCAGGCAAACGGACGGAGATACTGCGGGTAGTGTATGCGCGCGGTACTGATTTTTGCAGACAGTCTTCTTTTGCGACTGCCTGTTTTTTGTTTGTAATTTTATAGAAAGAAGGGTACTGTTATGCTTTCAAAACCTATTGATTCTATTGGATTTGTCTCTCAATTTGACCCGGAAGTAGCTGCAATGATGGACCGGGAACTGACCCGCCAGCAGGATGGCCTGGAGCTGATCGCTTCGGAAAATTTTGCATCTCCTGCGGTGATTGCTGCAATGGGCTCTGTCCTCACCAATAAATATGCCGAGGGTCTGCCCGGTAAGCGTTACTACGGTGGCTGTCAGCATGTGGATGAATTGGAAAGTCTGTGTATTCAGCGGGCAAAGGACCTGTTCGGCGCGGAATTTGCCAATGTCCAGCCCCACTCCGGCGCTCAGGCCAATATGGCAGTGGAGCTTGCATTTTTGAAGCCCGGTGATACTATGATGGGTATGAGCCTTGCCAACGGCGGCCATCTGTCCCACGGCAGCCCTGCCAATATCTCCGGTAAGTACTACAATGTGGTTTCTTATGATGTAAACCACGAAACCGGCCTGATCGATTACGACCAGATCCGGGATATGGCCAAAGCCTGCCAGCCCAAGCTGCTGATCGCCGGCGCATCTGCTTACCCCAGAGCTATTGATTTCAAGATCTTTGCCGATATTGCCCACGAGGTTGGCGCCGTACTGATGGTGGATATGGCCCACATTGCCGGCTTGGTTGCCGGTGGCGCTCACCAGAACCCCGTGCCCTATGCGGATATTGTTACTACCACCACCCATAAGACCCTCCGTGGCCCCCGTGGCGGCCTGATTCTTGCCAAAGAGGAATACGCCAAGAAGCTGAATTCTGCCGTGTTCCCCGGCACCCAGGGCGGCCCGCTGGAGCATATTATTGCCGCTAAGGCGATCTGCTTTAAGGAAGCAATGGCGCCGGAGTTTAAGACCTATGCGGCCAATATCGTCAGCAATGCCAAGGTGCTGGCCAATGCCCTTTTGAAGGAAGGCTTTGATCTGGTCTCCGGCGGTACAGATAACCATTTGATGCTGGCAGACCTGCGTCCTATGCACATTACCGGCGCTGAACTGCAGACCCGTTGTGACGAAAACCACATCACCTTGAACAAGAACGCTATCCCCAACGACCCGGAGAAGCCTTCCGTCACCAGCGGTGTAAGAATTGGCACAGCCGCCGTTACCACCCGTGGTCTGGGCGCTGAAGAGATGGAGCAGATTGCCCACTGCATTGCCTTGACCGCCCGTGATTTCGAGGGCACAGCCAAGGAAGTCAAGGAAACCGTGGCCGCTATCTGCGAGAAATTCCCTATGTATAAATAAAAATTTGTACCTGCTGGTTTCTGAACCGGTGCAATAAAAAAGACCAAGTCGAAAGACTTGGTCTTTTTTGGTGGACCTGATCGGATTCGAACCGACGACCCCCACAATGCGAATGTGATGCGCTCCCAACTGCGCTACAGGCCCATATCTGCAAGAAAATTATAGTTCCCATTTGTCGCTTTGTCAATGGTTTTTAATAATTGCGCTTGGTATATAATTGCTATATTCCATTTTCAGCGGGATTATGATATAATGGGCAAAAAGCGAAAGGAGAGCGTCTTATGGATTTACTGGAAGCCCGTGAGGAATACCTGAAGGCAAGGCGTTTGGCGCAGAAGGAGGTTCGGGAACTCCGCTCCCAGGGCAGGGAAACAGAGCCTGCCGTTCTGGATGATATTTTAGGTCAGACCTATACGGCAACCACACAGGAGCTCGGCGTCGTGAACATTCCCTCCAGACGGATCGTAGGCACCAAAACCGCCGGACGGATCTCTGCGTTCTCTCCGGGATTTCTGCCGCTTTTGGACGATGAGACAGAGTTTGCCCAAAAGTGGATGCACCTGTGCGCTGACCATATGTCAGATGAGGGGATCCGCAACCCTATCGTTTGCTTTGAATATCTTGGCAATTTCTATGTCCAGGAGGGCAACAAGCGGGTCAGCGTTCTGAAATACTTTGGCGCGGCCCAGATTCCGGGAACGGTGTACCGCATTCTGCCGGAGGCCAGCGAAGAGCCCCGTATTAAGGCGTATTTTGAATTTCTTGAATTTTATAAGGCCACAGGTCTCTATGATGTCCAATTCCGTCAGCCGGGAGATTATGAAAAATTGGTTTCTTATCTGGGCAAGGATATGACACAAGTCTGGACAGAGCAGGAGCAGCGCACTTTCAAAGCATATTTCCGCTACTTCCGGGAGGCTTTCAACGCCCTGCAAGGCGGTAAGCTGGACCTGCTGCCGGAAGAGGCGCTTCTTCTGTGGCTGAAGGTCTATCCTTTCCGGGATTTAGGCTCGAAAACGGCCGATGAAATCAAGCAGGCATTGGCGGCATTGTGGGATGATGTGGTCTCTATTTCCCAGGAAATGCCCGTCCAGGTTGAAACGGAAGCGGATACGGAGGGAAGAGAGCGGCTGCTGAACCTGCTGCTGCCCACTACATTGCGCGTGGCGTTTATTTATCAGCTGGATCCGAAAGTCAGCACCTGGGCGCAGGGCCATCGCGAGGGCGCAGAACACCTGCAGCGGGTGCTTTCCGACCGTGTGGTGGTCCAGCATTACTACCACGCCGATTCACCGGAAGAAGCGGAAGCGCTGCTGGAGCAGGCGGTGCAGGATGGGGCAAATGTAGTATTTGCCACAACGCCCAAGCTGAGCCGTCCCACTTTGAAAATGGCGGTGAAATACCCCCGTGTCCGGTTCCTGAACTGTTCTGTGGATGCACCGTATTCCAGCGTCCGTACTTATTACAGCCGGGTTTATGAGGGTAAATTTATCACCGGCGCCATTGCCGGCGCCATGGCCAACAATGATCGAATCGGCTATGTGGGATCCTATCCTATTCTGGGCGTGCCGGCTTCCATCAATGCCTTTGCCTTAGGCGCGCAGCTGACCAATCCCCGGGCCAAGATCACCCTGCGTTGGTCCTGCGAGGGCGGAAACCCTGTGGATGAATTTATTCAGAGTGGTATCAATGTGATTTCCAACCGGGATGTGCCCACACCCCATAAAAAATACCTGGAACACGGTACATACGGCACATATTTGGTGGAAGACGGTGTTTTGCAGCCCTTGGGATCTCCCTGTTGGCTGTGGGGACATTTCTATGAAAATGTGATCCGCACAATTCTCAACGGCAATTGGGATCGTGACAAAGGCAGCCGCCACGCAGTGAACTACTGGTGGGGAATGGATAGCGGTGTGATCGATGTAAAGCTGGCCGACGGCGTGCCGGAGGGTATGCTGCGGCTGACGGATATCCTTCGGGAAGGCTTGCGAAACGGAACAATAGATCCCTTCCGCAGATTGTTGATCGCCCAGGACGGCCGTGTGGTGAATGATGGCACACGGACCCTGTCCCCGGAGGAACTGCTCCATATGGACTGGCTTTGCCAGAATGTGGAAGGCGAGATACCGCCCTTTGAGAAGATCGCGCCCTTTGCCCGGGATATGGTCCGGGAACTGGGTGTCTACAGGGACTTGATCCCCATGGAAAAGGAGGGTCAGCTATGAAGATTCTCGCTATATCCGATGAGGTGTCCCCGGCACTTTATGATTACTATATGCCCGGCCGGCTGGACGGCTATGACCTGCTGATTTCCTGCGGCGATCTGAAGCCCCAGTATCTGTCCTTCCTTGTGACAATGACCCGTGTACCTCTTTTGTATGTCCACGGTAATCACGACGGCATTTACGAAAAAAGACCGCCGGAGGGCTGTGATTGCATTGAGGACAAGATAGTGGTCTATAAGGGCCTGCGAATCCTGGGCCTGGGCGGAAGTCCCAGTTATAACGGCGGCGCCCACCAGTATACCGAGGCGCAGATGCGCTGGCGCATCTTTAAGCTGAAATGGAAGATCCGCAGGCATAAGGGTGTGGATGTTGTTGTTTCCCACGCGCCATTGGCAGGAGTGGGGGATGGGGAGGACTTTGCCCACCGGGGATTTTATGAATTTCTGCGCTTTGTGGACAAGTATCACCCCAAATACTGGCTTCATGGTCATGTGCATTTGAGCTATGGTATCGATAAGACCCGTGTCCGGGAGTACGGTGGTACCAAGGTCATCAATGTCAGTGAGCGCTACACGCTGGAGATTCCAGACTCTGAGATCTCCGCAGCTGCAAAAAAGGGCGATATTGACTACAGCCATTATTAAATCCGAAAAGGGTATTATATGGAATTTCATGAAAAATTACAGGAATTGAGAAAGCAAAAAGGCCTGACCCAAGAACAGCTTGCAGAAGCGCTGTATGTATCCCGCACTGCCATTTCTAAGTGGGAGTCGGGCAGAGGATATCCCAATATTGAGTCGCTGAAGGCAATTGCAAAATTGTTTTCGGTGTCCGTTGATGCGCTTCTGTCCGGCGAAGAATTGCTGAGTGTTGCCGAGGAGGACCATAAGCAAAAGCAGAGCCACCTCCGCGACCTGGTGTTTGGACTGCTGGACCTGTGCGCAGGGATGTTCCTTTTTCTACCGCTTTTTGGTGAACAGACCTACGGCGTTATTGAGAATGTATCTCTGTTATCTTTGTTCGCAGTGTCGCCATATCTAAAGCTTGCATACTATACCTATGTGATCGGAGCAATTGCGTGGGGCGTTCTGACCCTTGCGCTGCAGAATTGCAGCGGCGCATTCTGGTTGGCGGCCAAAGGTAAATTGTCCTTACTTATCAATGTGTTTGGTGTGATCCTGTTTGTTCTGAGCAGGCAACCCTATCCGGCGATTTTTCTCTTTGTGTTCCTGATTATCAAAGCTTTGATCGTTATGAAAAAACGATGACACGAAAAGTGTCGCCAATGTGATGGACCGATTCTTGCGATATTTGAAAACCTCCTGTATGGTGTAAGTGCACTACACAGGAGGTTTTTCTATGAAGAAAGAAAGTATTAAGCAGTTGTTGGTTGCGATCGTTGCACTTATTGCGTTTGCTTTGTGGACACTATTGCTCCGCATTGTTGATGTGCAGGCTATTGGTCCACGGGAATCAGCGGTTGGCTTGGCCACGGTCAATGCCTTTTTCCACAATCTCACCGGGGTGCATATGTGGCTTTATACCGTCACGGATTGGATGGGTTTAGTGCCCGTAGCATTCGGATTTGGTTTTGCAATTTTGGGCCTTGCGCAGTGGATCAAACGGCGAAAAGTTTGGCATGTGGATCCGAGCATCCTGATCCTGGGCGGATTCTATATTGTGGTGCTGGCGGCGTATCTTTTCTTTGAGGAATGGGTCGTTAATTACCGCCCGGTGCTGATAAATGGGTATCTGGAGGCGTCCTATCCGTCATCCACAACACTTCTTGTTCTGTGCGTGATGCCCACTACTATTATTCAGTTGCGATCACGCATAAAATGCAAGCTTTTTCGCCAATGCGTCACTTTTGGTATCGCTGCATTTATCGCATTTATGATGATCGGAAGACTCCTTTCCGGCGTCCATTGGCTTACCGATATAGTAGGTGGTATACTGCTCAGCGTAGGGCTTGTGTCAATCTATCGGTTTCTTTGCGCTTTTGAACAGAAATAATCAAAACCCCTATGGCATGACAGCCATAGGGGTAAATTGTCGGGAGCCGATACCTTGCGGTATCTATTTTATTATAGATTCGCTTGCAAAAATATAACTATAAGCTTACTGATTCCAAATCAGTTAGACAAATTGGAATTTACCTTATGCCTTGTGCCATTTCATACAATGATACTTTGACACATCATCCGTAAAACCAACGGATTTATACAAATTGTATCCAGCATCTGTAGCTTTAAGCTCCACAGAACTCAAATTCATTTCAACTGCATCTTGAAGCAGCATTTTCATTATCGCTGTTGCATATCCCTTATGTCGGCATACCGGTTTTGTGTATACATTGAGTACTGTTCCTGTTCTACCTGTTATGAACATCGGGCTTGCAGGTTTTTCATCTATTAGCAAGAATGCACAGGCAACGACATTTTCCTTCTCTCTAATTAGGTAGCAGAAAATATTATGGTTAAGATTCTTTTCAAAGTATGCTGGCAAAGCTTCGGCAAGCTTGCTTATGACTTCTTCATTCAGTTCACCACAG
>JAFVVI010000041.1 GCA_017502265.1 Oscillospiraceae bacterium | reverse complement strand
CTTCGAATGCCTCGTCGGAGCCTTCGGGGGTGGTGAACTGGAACATCTCCACCTTGTTGAACTGGTGGCCGCGGACCATTCCGCGCTCGTCGGCCCGGTGAGAGCCGGCCTCACGGCGGAAGCAGGGGGTGTAGGCGAAGAGCTTCTTGGGCAGATCCGCCTCGGTGAGGATCTCATCCCGGTATATAGATGCCAGGGCAGCCTCAGCGGTGGGCAGCATATAGTGGATGCGGTCGTCGGTGGGGTTGGCGATCTTGTAGACCTCGTCGGCAAACTTGGGGAACTGACCGGCAGTTTCGCCGCACATGTACTCCAGCATATGAGGAGGCAGGATAAAATCGTAGCCGTCGGCGGTGTGGGTGTCGATGAAGTAGTTCAGCAGCGCCCATTCCAGCCGCGCGCCCATGCCGGTGTACATCCAGTTGCCGGCGCCGGCCAGCTTCACGCCCCGCTCGTAGTCAATGATGCCCAGATCGGTGCAAAGATCCACATGGTGCTTGGGCTCGAAATCGAATTCCGGCTTCTTGCCCACATAGCGCAGGGGTTCGTTTGCTTCTTTACCGCCGGGAACCAGGTCGGGATCAGGCAGGTTGGGCAGGCTCAGCATAGCCACCTTGAATTCCTCGGACAGGGTCTTCAGTGTGGCAGCATCGTCGGCAATGGCCTTGTCCAGCGCCACGCTCTTGGCAGAGTTGGCAGCGATCTGGGCTTCCAGAGCGGAGGTGTCCTCGCCCTTTTTCTCAGCGCCCTTTTTCTGACCGAACAACTTGCCGTTTTCCTTGGCCAGCTTGTTCTTTTCGGCGGTTTTGGTCTCGGTGGTGGTCTTCAGGCTGCGGATCTTCTCGTCCAGAACCAGAATCTGGTCCACAACGGCGTCGCAATCCACTTCCTTGGCCTTCAGACCTGCCTTAACGGCATCGGGATTTTCTTTGATCTTCTTAATGTCTAACATGTTAAAAGCTCCTTATAAGCAAATGTAATTTACAGACTATCAACGATATCGGTATCGGTGGGGCCGTCGGGCATCACCAATGCGCAGATAATGTAGGCCAGAACGCCGCTGCCGCCCAGCAGGCAGAAAGCCACCAGAGCCAGCCGCACGATGGTGGGGTCAATGGAAAAATACTTGGCAAAACCGGCGCAAACGCCGCACAGCTTTTGGTTCTTTTCGTCTTTACACAGTTTCTTTTGCATGAAAACTACCTCATTTCTTTATTTTCATCAAGGCATCCAGAAGGTTTTGCAGATCTTCCGGGCCGTAAAATTCCAGTTCAAAACGGCCTTTGCGCTTGCCGTCTACGATTCGGACGCCCCGGCCCAGCTGCTTGGACAGGGATTTTTCGCATTCGGAAATGTAATTGACCTGCAGGGTTACCGGCTTTGCGGGGGCAGGCTCTTTTTGCAGGTTTTTGCACATCAGCTCGGCCTGCCGGACGGAAAGTCCCAGGGCTACAATCTTTTGGGCGGCCTCTTTTTGCAGCTTTTCTGTTTTGAGGCTCACCAATGCCCGGGCGTGGCCGGCAGACAGGGCCCCGGAACGGACCTGGTCCAATACCTCCGGGCACAGGGTCAGCAGACGCAGCATATTGGCCACATTGGGACGGGATTTTCCCACCCGTTGGGCGGTTTCCTCCTGGGTCAGACCGTAATCCTCCATCAGCGTCCAATAGCCCATGGCTTCTTCCACGGGATTCAGGTCCTGCCGCTGAAGATTTTCGATCAGCGCCAGCTCCATCACCTTTTTGTCGTCGGCTTCGATGATCACCGCGGGAATCTCCCGCAATTCTGCCATACGAGCGGCCCGCCAGCGCCGTTCGCCGGCGATGATCTGATAATAGCCGTTATCCATCTCACGAACGGTCAGCGGCTGCACCACACCGTGGGTGGCGATGGAATCGGCCAAGGCTTGCAGCTCCTCCGGATCGAAATCCCGACGGGGCTGGTTGGGATTGGGTTCTACCTTGTGCAGGGGCAGCATCCGGTAGGGGCTTTTCTGCGTGGGCTCTTCCATAAAGTCGCCCATCAGCGCGCCCAGACCTTTGCCCAGTCCTTTTGACATCGTATTCACCTCTTAAAGTTTATTGTTGATTTCTTCGGCCATTGCCTTATAGGCGGCAGCGCCCCGGCTGAGCCGGTCATAGACCGTTACCGGCACACCGTGGCTGGGCGCCTCGGCCAGGCGGACATTTCTGGGGATCATGGTTGCAAACACCTTGCCGGGGAAATGCTTCCGCACTTCCTGGGCCACCTGGGTGGAGAAATTGGTGCGGCCGTCAAACATAGTCAGCGCCACACCGAAGATCTCCAAGCTGGGATTTAAGCGCTTCTTCACGATCCGCAAGGTGTTCATCAGATCTGTCAGACCCTCCAGCGCGTAATATTCGCACTGGACCGGCACTAAAATACTATCGGCGGCGGCCAAGGCATTCAGCGTCAGCATCTCCAATGAGGGCGGACAGTCGATGAAAATCACATCATAATCACCCGCAACTTCCTGCAGGGCGGTTTTCAGCCGCATACTGGGCTGCTCCATAGAGATCAGTTCCACGGCTGCGCCGGCCAAATCTGCGGTAGACGGCAGCACATCGCCAAACTTGGTGCTGACAATGGCCTGCTTGGCAGGGATTCCATTGACCACCACATCATATACGCTATGATTTAATTTCCGCTTTTCCACGCCCAGACCGGATGTGGCATTGGCCTGGGGATCAAAGTCACAAAGCAGTACCCGTCTGCCTAAGTCTTTCAAGGCGGCAGTCAGATTCACGGCGGTGGTGGTTTTGCCCACGCCGCCCTTTTGGTTTACCACGGCAATCACCCGTGCCATAGCAGCCTCCTTCCGGGTGATGTTTCACGTGAAACATCACCAATGCAAATTGTTTCCCGTGAAACATTTAATCAAAGGGAATTTCAAAAGTATAATTCTTGCCCAATTCCGTATCCTCCGAGGATACGGTGGCCCGTGCCAGCAGATAGCCGGCTACGGCCAAAAGCAGCGCCATTGCCAGCAGAACTGCTACCAAACGGCGGTTCCGCCTGCGCAGAGCTGCGATCTGCTCCTGAGGAGAGGGGGCCCGTCGTTTTTTGCCGGATTTTTTAGAAAGCTCCCGCTGGGTGTGATTTGGCAGCTGGATATGCACATCCTGCTTTACCGGGTAAGCCTCCATAACGGCAAGGCACCGGGGGCAGAAAACCTGTTCATTCTTGGTCTCTTTACCGCATTTTAAGCATTGCATAACCTCACCTCACCAACCTACACTTTCGTACCCTACATTATACAACAACAAGGCTTGTTCGTAAAGAGGTAAAAAATATTTTTAAAAAATCAAAAGATTATACTTGACAATCAGCTGACCATATGATAATATCAAATCACCACAACAAAGAAAGGTGTGATGGAAATGAGCTGGAATATCCCCGGTACAGTGCTGACCTGTCCGCGGCAGGAGGCGATCCATATCCCGGAGCAGTTCCGCGCAATGTTCCTTCCCGGCGGCATCATGCTCAGTCAGGTGTCTGCCATTACCGGGCTGGAGCCCTACATCGTCCAAAACTGGGTGAAACGGGGTTTCATGTCCAAGCCGGAGAATAAGCACTACTCTCTGCGGCAGCTTTGCCGGATCATCAACATCAATATGCTCAAAGGCGTGCTGCCTTTGGAGCGGATCTGCGCTATGCTTGGCTATGTGAACGGCCAGCTGGACAATGAGCAGGACGATATGATCGACGATGCCGACCTGTACTTTATGTTTGTGGGTCTGGCGGCCCGGTCCAGAGAGCTTTACCGGGAGGAAAACCGGGAAGCTGTGCTGGAAGAGGCTTTGGCGGACTATGCTGAGCCTATGCCCGGCGCCAAAGAGCGGGTCAAAACGGTACTTAGAATTATGTTAACCGCTTGGCTGGCTGCCCGGATGACCCAAGAGGCGGAAAATATGTTAAATGACTTATAAGAAAGGAATGTATGGAAAATGAACGGCAATAAAATCAAAAAAACGGCCATTGTAGCTGCCGTGGTGCTCTTAGCGATCATTTTGAGCGCTACCTGCTTCTACACGGTGGATGACAAGCAGCAGGCAGTGGTCACCACCTTTGGCAAGGTCTCCGATGTGACCGATGCCGGCGTCCATTTCAAGTTGCCCTTTGGTATTCAGAAGGTGCAGAAGGTGGATGTGAATGTCTACCACAAGTTCGAGCTGGGCTATACCCCCAACGAGGACGGCGAAGGCTACAAGGTCAACGCTGACGAGGCGGCCATGATTACCGGCGATTACAATATCGTCAATATCGATTTCTTCGTGGAATATAAAATTTCCGACCCGGTGGCCTATCTGTACGCCTCCGGCGACCCGGTGACCATCCTGCGGAATCTGATCCAGAGTCAGGTGCGGAATGTGGTCGGCTCTTCCAGCGTGGATGCGGTCCTTACCGACGGCAAGGAGAGCATTCAGATGCAGGTCAAGGATCTGGTGACCCAGATTTTGGGCGAGTATAACATCGGCCTGACCCTGGTAGATGTGAAGATCCAGGACTCCGAGCCCCCCACGATGGAGGTAATCGAGGCCTTCAAGGCGGTGGAAACTGCCAAGCAGAAGGCAGAAACCGTGGTCAATGACGCCAAGGCATACCAGAATGCGCAGCTTCCCCAGGCCCAGGCCGAGGCGGATAAGCTGACCCAGAACGCAGAATATCTCAAGCAGAACCGTATCAACGAGGCGGCTCAGCAGGTGGCTATGTTCGAGGCAATGTACAAAGAGTACGCCCAGAACCCCGGCATCACCAAGTCCCGTATGTACTATGAGGCCGTGTCCAAGGTCCTGCCCGGCGTGAAGCTCTACATCAACACCGCCGAAAACGGCTCCAATATGCAGATGCTTCTGCCTCTGGAATCCATGGTAACAGGAGGTAACAACGGATGAAAAAGGGTATTATTATCGGCTTTGTAATCGTGCTACTGCTGATTTTGGCCGGCAGCAGCTTCTATACGGTCCGGGAGGACCAGTACGCCTGCGTGGTGGAGTTTTCCAAGATCGTGTCCACCACCGACAAGCCCGGCCTGCATTTTAAGGTCCCCTTCCTGCATAGTGTGAAGTATTTCTCCAGCGCAACCCAGCTGTACGACATCCCCCCTTCCGAAGTCATTACCCTGGATAAGCAGAATATGACCGTGGACTGCTATGTGCTGTGGGAGATCTCCGATCCTCTGAAGTTCTATCAGACTCTGGGCAGCACCTCCGTTGCCGAGCAGCGGCTGGGTGACCAGACCTACACCGCTCTGAAAAATGCCATGGGCACCCTGGCCCAGGCGGACATTATCAATATGGAAGACGGCGGCAAGCGCAATGAGATCTACGATGGCATCGCCACCACCGTCAACGAGAAGGCTGCGGTCTACGGCATCAATGTGATGGATGTGAAGATCAAGCGCTTTGACCTGCCGGAGAGCAACCTGAACGCGGTCTACTCCCGTATGATCTCCGAGCGGAATCAGATGGCCTCCAAGTACACCGCCGACGGCGATTATGAGGCATCCATCATCCGCAACGATGTGGATAAGCAGGTGAACATTCTGGTGTCCAATGCCAAGGCAGAGGCCGCCAAGCTGGAGGCCGAGGGCGAAGCCGAGTACATGAAGATGCTGGCCGCTGCCTACGACAGCCAGGATAAGCAGGAATTCTATGAGTTCATTTTGGCGCTGGACGCTTTGGAAAAGAGTCTGACCGGCGAGGAAAACACCGTGATTCTGGACGCCAATTCCAAGCTGGCCCAGCTGCTGATGGGCAACTAAATAAAAGCCGTGGGGTAACCCACGGCTTTTTCATTGACAATTACTGCGTTGACAAGGGAAAATCCCTGTGTTACAATGTGTTTGACAATCGAATAAGCATTTCGTGGCTGCCCGGGCGATGAACCCCGGCAGCTGAACAAGATAATCGGGTGTAAATCCCGAACGGTACCGCCGCTGTAAGTGCTGACGGATGGGTTCAAGGCGAAAGCCGGTCACTGGGAAACCGGGAAGGCGAACCAATCCGCAGAGGTAAGCAACCGCCTCTGCAAGGCATAAGTCAGAAGACCTACGAAATGGCTCTCCTTCCTTTTGCGCAGTACGAAAGGGGCGTTTGTCGCGGAAAATCGGCCGCGGTGCAGTGTGCACCGGGGCACTTTTATTTTTTAGGAGGAAATTGTATGAACAAAAAGACGGTAATTGCGGTGATCGCGCTGGTGGTGGTTGTGGCCCTGCTGGGCGCAGCGTATTTTCTGACCCGTCCCAGCGGCGTGTGGGGACCCAAGGAATTTACCCTGGAGATCGTCCACAAAGACGGCCAGACCAAAACTTTGGAAATCACCGCCAATGAGGAATTTTTAGGCGAATACCTGGAAAAAGAGGGTATCATTGAGGGCGCAGAGGGCCCCTACGGTATGTATATCGCCAAGGTGGAGGGCGTGAAGGCCGTCTATGAAGAGGATGGCGCTTACTGGGCTTTCTATGTGGACGGCGAATATGCCTCCTTGGGCGTGGACCAGACCCCCATTGAAAACGGCAAGGTCTATAAGCTGCAGTACGAAGCTGCGTAAATTTTAAAATAGGTTGCAAAAAGACCCCAGGCGTGTTTTCACGCCTGGGTTTTCGTTACGGTTATTCCGCAAACAGGTCGGTAGACAGATATCGGTCGCCGGTGTCCGGCAGCAGGACAACAATGGTCTTGCCGGGGTTCTCTTTAGCTACCTCCATAGCTGCGTGGAGGGCCGCGCCGGAGGAAATGCCCACCAAAATGCCCTCGGTCCGGCCCATTTTTCTGGCGGCGGTATAGGCCTGCTCCTCGGTAACGGGGATCACCCGGTCATAAATGGCGGTGTTCAGCACCTTGGGCACGAAATTTGCGCCGATGCCCTGCAGACCGTGGGGGCCTGCCTGTCCACCGGACAATAGAGGCGACTTTGCCGGCTCAACGGCCACCACCTGTACATTGGGGTTTTTGCTTTTCAGGTACTCCCCTACGCCGGTGATGGTGCCGCCGGTGCCCACACCGGCTACGAAAATATCCACTTTTCCATCAGTGTCTGCCCAGATCTCCGGGCCGGTGGTGGTCCGGTGGGCGTGGCTGTTGGCGGGGTTGCCAAACTGGTCGGGAATGAAGCTGCCGGGAATGGTTTTGGCCATTTCCTCAGCCTTTTCAATAGCGCCCTGCATACCCAGCGCGCCGGGGGTCAGCACCACCTCTGCGCCATAGGCTTTCATCAGGGTCTGCCGCTCCACACTCATGGAGTCGGGCATAACGATAATCGTCCGGTAACCCCGGGCGGCGGCCACACAGGCAAGGCCGATGCCGGTATTGCCGGAGGTGGGCTCGATAATCACAGAGCCTTCCTTTAAAATACCCCGATTTTCTGCGTCTTCGATCATAGAAAGGGCCACCCGGTCCTTGGCAGAGCCGGCGGGATTCAGATATTCCAGCTTGGCCAGCACCCGGGCGGGCAGGTCCTTGGCCATGGCGTTTAATTCCAGCATAGGCGTGTTGCCGATGAGAGCGGCAGCGGATTTGTAAATTGCCATTGTGTTACCTCCTGAATATTTCTTAAATTATACCCCCGGGGAAGATTTCTTGTCAATAGGAACATTGACATACCCCGTAAGCTATGATATAAATGATAAAAGATTGGAGTGAGAAAAACCGTGAATTTTGAGGAAAAAATCGAAGCCGTAACCGACAGTATTCTGCAGGATTACAATTCCGGCCGGGACATTGACCGGGTGGAGTTCTACCGGACGCCGGATAAGGATGTGATTATCGACATTATCGAAAAGCTCCGCAGGATCGTCTTCCCCGGCTATTTCAAGGATAAAAACTACCGCATGTACAACGCCAAGCACAACCTGTCCATGCTGATCGAAGATGTGATGATCAATCTGACGCGGCAGGTGGCCCTGGTGTACCAGAGCAGCGGCGAAAATGAAGCCGATGCCCAGGTTCACGCCCAGGAGGTGTGTCTGGAATTCTTCCGGAAGATCCCGCAGGTGCGGGCCATGGTGCAGACAGACCTGCAGGCCGCATACGACGGTGACCCGGCGGCTACCGGTTTTGCCGAGATCATCTTCGCCTACCCCGGCCTGTTTGCCATTACTGTGTACCGGCTGGCCCATGAGCTGTACCTTTTGCAAGTGCCTATGATCCCCCGGATCATGACCGAGCACGCCCACAGTATCACCGGTATCGATATCCACCCCGGCGCAACCATCGGCAAATTCTTCTTTATCGACCACGGTACCGGCATCGTGGTGGGCGAGACCACGGTGATCGGTGACAATGTGAAGATCTATCAGGGCGTGACCCTGGGCGCGCTGTCCACCCGTGGCGGCCAGAGCTTGCGGGGCAAGCGCCGCCATCCTACCATTGAGGACAATGTCACCATCTACGCCGGTACTTCCGTGCTGGGCGGCGAGACGGTGATTGGCCGGGATACGGTGATCGGCGCCAACGCCTTTATTACGAAGTCCATTGCCCCCTGCACCACAGTATCTACCCAGCCTCAGGAAATGCAGATGAAGACCCGCACCGGCTGCGTGGGCTGCAAGCAGGCCCTGGACTGCGACAAGAAATAACAAAAAGCGTGCCAAGGGCACGCTTTTTTAATTTTTAACCATCCGATGGCAACAATAACAGAAGCGGATACAGCAGGCTGGCCCGGGCGCTGTCCACACTTTCCCAGTCTCCCCCATCTTTTTGCAGATATTGCTGGCCCTGTTGGATATATACACTGTCCGGCCCCTGGGAATAATGCAGGGTGATCCGGCAGGAGGAATCGCTGCTGTCCTCCGGCGACACCGGCCCAAAGGGCCTTAAAATTCGCAGATAGGTGAGAATGGACTGCATACTGCCCGGCTTGTGGTAAGTGCGCCGAATGGTATTATCTTGCTGCCGGTACTCCACCTCTACCCCGGTGACCACCCGATACACCGATTCCCGCCGGGTCAGTGCGCAGCCACCCAGTAGAATTGCAAAAATCAGAATGAATGCGATTCGTTTCATAGCCATACCCCCACTTTCAGTATGGCTAAAATGGCAAAAAAAATCCTGCCGAAGAGATTCTTCGGCAGGATTTTTAAAGTTAAGCAGTGTCTTATTCCATATACATGGCCTGTAATTGCTTTTTTTGTGTGAGTATCTCTTATATTAGCCGGTGTAGACGTACCAAATCAGTTCCATCTCCTGGGGATAGGCCTCCAAAATAGAGGCAGGAACGGCTGTTATGCGGGTATAACCATGTTTGTCATAGAAGCGGACAGCCCGTTCGTTTTTGGGGCTGACGCACCAGTAAATGGCATTGAGCTTTTCTTCCGAAATGCCTTTTTTCAGAATACTGTCCATGCCAAAGTGGGAAAAACCCTTGCCCATAGCGCAGGCCCGGACGGTAATGGCAAATTCCGCAGTACCGGCTACCCGGTCCAGATGCTTCAGACTTACAGTGCCCATATAGGTGTCATTCTCGTCTGCAACCGCCAGGTGCAGGTCGGTATCGGTTTCGTTTGCCCAGGTAATAAAACGATTACAGTCATCAATGGTTTTTTCCGCAAAATTAGCGGCCAGCTTGGCAACGACGCTCTCATCGTGCATCCATTCCAGCATCAGAGGCGCATCTTCGTTTTTTAGTTTTCTCAATTGCATAATACGCAGTTCCTTTCTTGTTGGCCTAAATCTTTACTTTCTGCGAAGTTTTCTGCCAATAAATCGGTCAAATAAACTGCGGCAGTATTGGAATTCCTCTGTTCTGTGGAAAATCAGCAAGCAAACGACGCCCATAACTGCGGTACAAACAACAACACCAATCAGTATATTTACAATGGGGGTGGCAGTGTACAGGGCGCTACACAACAGTTGGCTGATCACAAGCACAGCGGCTCCCACCGCAAAATACTTGAAGTAGATGATATAGAATTCTCCCAGGGGACGCTGGAACAAAAAGCGGTAAACAATCCAGGGCACGGCCACTGTGGAGACGATAGTACTGATACTGGTGCCAAGAAATACGCCCAGTACTCTGTCCTTTAAAAGGAATATCAAAGCCAAGGACGCTATCAAATTCAGAAGGCCTTCAGACAGTGCCAAATATTTTACAAATGGACGGGGGCTGTACAGACCCACTGCCCCGCGGAAACACTCACAGGCCTGCAGGATAAAGCGGGAGTAGTTGTTGAAGGCTAAAACTAAAAGAATCAGCTTGGGCCAGACAAACTCCGTGCCCAACCAGGCGTGGATCAGCTCGTTGCCTACCACATACAGACCCACTGTGGTGTAGGTAGTCAGGAAGAAATTGATAAAGAACACGTTCTTAAAAAGGCCATACAGTTTTTCGCCGGCACCGTGAGCAATATAGTTTCCCACGCTGGCTTTTGCCTTGTCAAAGATAGTGTTAAAGGTCTTATTCAGTAGGGTGATGATGGTAATATAGTTGGTATAAATCGCAACAGAACTTAGGGACACAAAGGAGGACAGCAGCATATTATCCGTGCCGCTGACAATGAAGTAGGAAACCTTGGTAACAAACAGGGCTTTGATATTGTTGAGCAGACCTGATTTGTATTCCGTAGACAGGGGTTTTGTTTTCTTCTCCTTCAGGTGGGGATACATCTTGTGGGAGAGGCGGAAGATTATAATATTTCTTACCAGTGTAACAATGGTCTTAATGATCAGATACAGGATAAAATTGCGGGTAATAATCAGCGCAATGATCTGGAGGACTGTGGTAATCAGCTGAGAGATGGTATCAGCATTCGTTACAATATAGTCCTTCTGATCTGCCGAAATGATGTTCCGGCTATATGCTAAACAGTAGCTCAGGAAGGTATCCAGCAGGAAGAGCCCATACACCTGATACACATAGGACATAGGTTGGGTGGTATCTGCATCCAAGAACGCCGGCAGGAAAGGTATCAAGATTACACCAAGGACCACAATTATGCCGGCAATGGCCAGATACAGCCGCTTGTACAGCCGCATAATGGCGTTGACCTGACCTCGGTCACCTTCTGCCAGGGGCTTATACAGGCTGTAGTTGATGGCCTCACCAACACCCAGTTCCGCTATGCTCAACATACCGATGATACTGGTCATCAGACCGTTCAGCCCCAGCAGTTCTGTGGTCAGGAACATCACAAAGATTTTTCTGACGATAAAACCCAGCGCCGTCTGTATGACTGCGGCGGCCATTTGCGCTGTTACGTTTTTAACAACACTTACTTTTCGTTCGTTCTGTCCCATTACACTATCGGGCCGCCCGTTTACCGAGGACCCGTCCTCTTCATGGATTTTTTAAGGGCCTGTTTCCAGGAGAACAGCGTGGCCCAAACTTTTTTGTTTAAAGGAAGATCCTTCCAACCATCAAAGTGTTTCCAGCTTTGATGCAGTTCTTTCTCCCAGTCAGCCATATCGTATTGCACCGCCATCCACCACTCTGCCGCTATACGCTGCATCACGATTTCGGAATAAACCTGCTTGCACAAGCAGGGGCGGAATTTTTGCAGGGTTCCTATTTCCGATTCGTGGATCAGTTTTCTGCGCCGGGCGAGTCCTGCGTTGGCAGAAATTGAAGTCATAGAATTAGCATTGATACGGTAGTATAGCAAATCCTTATCCAGAAAACCAAACCGGGTTGCACCTTGCTGCAAAACCCGAAGCCAAAATTCGTAGTCCTCAACTTTGACAGTCTCATCATAGAATCCGTATTTTTCATAAACGGACATTCTTACCATGGCTGCCGGGGCAGAGATTTCGTTGCGGCGAGCTACCCGTTCGAAAAAACCGTCAGCAGAGAAATTTGGCGCAGCAGCATAAATTTTCCCAGTTCCGTGAAAATCAGGATAGTGCTGTTCCTCAGGCACATTCACGCCGTTGGTTACCACCACATCCACACTGGGATTTTCCTGAAGATAACGGACCATTGCGCTAATGGCATTGGGCGCCATAGCATCGTCGCTGGCGATGGTTTTCACATAGTCACCCTTTGCAATTGACAGCATACGGTTGACATTCTTGGTGACGCCGCAGTTGACCTCGTTTTTCAGAATTTCCACCCGGGAAAAGCGTTGCTTCAGCCGCTGCTCATAGGATAGGATTTTGGCAAAAGAGCCGTCGGGAGAGCAGTCGTCACAGATCAGCAGCTCGATATTCGCATAATCCTGAGCAAGAATACTTCCCAGACAGTCGTCTAAGAACTGTTCGTGATTGTAGCAGGGAATCAAAATAGATACCAGCGTATCAGCCATTTGCGATCTCCTCATAAAGCGCCATATACTGACGGCTCACATGGTCAATTTCAAAATTTTCCTCGGCGTAGGCGCGGATTGTCTTGGAATCAAAATCCTTCAGTCGCTGGGACATTTCCTTGATGCCGTCCACCAGAGCCTGGGTGCTGCCCTTATCCACTACAATCGCCACATCGTCATTGACCAGAGAGTTTGCGCCGCCGGAGCGGGTGACCAGCATGGGTTTGCCCAGCAGCAAGGCCTCCTCAACAGATACGCCGGAGCACTCAAACAGGCTGGCGGAAATATTGAAATCCATTTGGGATACGATGGAGTAGACCTTGGCTTTGGAGCAGTTGCCATAGAAGATAACGCAATCGGCAATATCCAGTTCCTTTGCGAGGTTTACATAATATTCAAAATAGTCACCGCCACCGCAGATGTGGAGCATTACAGGGACACCCTCGTCCTTCAACTTTGCAATAGCAGGCAGCAGGTGCTGGTAACCCTTAATGTCCTTGCTGTAAAAGGCGGCGACGATACAGCAGTTGATTTTACCTTCTTTGGCGTAGGTTTCTTTCTCCAGTTCCATTGTCTCCGGCGCCAAAATGCCGTTGTAAATCACTTGGAATTTACAGTCTGGAAAATGGGGCTGCAGTCTGTCCATAGAATCCTTGGAAACGCAAATGTTTGCTGCGCTGTTCCGGTAGGCAAAGTGAAGTTTTGCTTTGGCCCGGGGATTATCCACCTGCAACTGTTCCATAGGGCTATGCTCGGTAATCACCACAGGGTAGCCGTGCTTCTTAGCGAATTGCACGGCCATCCGCCCGGCGGCAATGCCACAATGGGCATGGATCACATCGGGCTGAAATTCCTTGCAGATCCGGTTCAGATCAGACAAAATTTTCATTTCGTGAATAATTGTGGACACTTTGGGAATGGCAATACTGCTCATTCTGCGCCGATATGTGAGCAGACCTCGTTCTTCGCCCTTTGCAAAATCCGTTTGCAGGGTAGTGTCATAGGGGAAGTACAGGGCGGTTTCACAGTATTTTTTCAGCGCCATGGACTGCTCGTAATGAAAGACTCCTGCCGTCATAACGGGGGCATCTTTGGGGCTATACCAACTTGCAACCATTAAAATCTTCATTGTGTTTCCTCATTCAGTTCAATTTCTCTGGGAGAGAGCAGAACATCCAGTTTTGAAAGGGGTTTTGCCAGCAGGGAGAACAGGGGTTTGGTTACCCAGTCATAAACCTTCCAGATTACCCAGGACACCAGGAAAATCAGAGAAACTGAAATTAGAATATGTCCAAATAAGATGGGAAGGCTTCTGTTTGCCACTTTTTCGACCCCCAAATGCCACAGGCAGAAATCGTGGAACAAGAAGCAAGTAAATGCGCCTTTAGCCAGGGTGTTTACCAACTTGCTGGAAAAACGCAGATGGGCAAACAACCGGAAGACAAATACGGCTACAGCAATTACAAACGGATTGCAGTAGGCCCGGGCAATGGCGGGATAGAACATCTGCCAAAGCATCAGAACAACCAGACAGATTACCAGACCAACGCCATCCCAAAGGGCTTTGCCCACGGGTTTGCGGCGCAGATATGCGCCCAGCAGATACATTAGCATAAAGTTCAGGAAGTTATAGCCGTACTGGCTGCCGCCGGAGCCGATGGGGTACATGCCGTTAAAATGAAAACCGATGATGGCACATACCATATCCAAAATTGTGGGCCAGACGGAGAACAATGCTAAACACAATGCGAGCAGTACGGTAAACTGCTTATCTGACAGTTTTTTCAGCCCAATATTCACATAGGGGGACAGCAAATATACAGTCAAGTATAAGGTAACAAAGTAATTGTTGGGAATAGCAGCGCCGACCAAAGAGGTGAGGGATAAGGGTGCGTGGAAGAAAATAACATTTGCCAAATACTTCGCAACGCCAATGAGTATAACCTGCGCCACCAATTCTACGGCCTTAATTGCCTTGCGGGAGTTGGTGTTATACAGGAAGTAGCCGGAGATCAGCACGAACAGATTGACTGCGCAAATAAACAAAATCTCCAGAAATTGCAAAAGGTAGTAATTGGCAGAACCCTCCGCGACCAAACTGAAGGCAACATTACCGTTATAGTGGAGTATTACAACACCGCAGATAGTGATGATTCGAAGAAGTTCGATGTTAGACTGTCTGGCTTTGTTACCCATAATTTATGCCTCTTGATAACTGTTCAGCGCGTCGATGACGTACTGAATCTCCTCGTCCGTCATACCGTAGTACATAGGCAGGCTTAACTGGGTGGCAGCGATTTCCTCTGCAATGGGCAGGTCGCCTTCTTTCAGGCCCAGATCCTTGTAGCAATCCTGCAGGTGGATGGCGATGGGGTAGTGTTTGTTAATGCCCAAGCCCTTTTCCTGCAGATAACTTGCCAAAGCGTCCCGGTTTTTGCACCGCACGGCAAAAATATGCCACACAGGATTTGCGTACTCAGGGATGTAGGGCAGTGTCAAAGCGGGATTCTTGATGCCTTCCAAATATTTTTTGGCAGTTTCCCGACGGTTGTCGTTGACTTTGTCCATAATGGGCAGCTTGGCGGCAAGGAAAGCAGCCTGCAACTCGTCCAGACGGGAGTTGACGCCCTTGTAGATGTGGTGATATTTGTAATCCGAACCGTAGTTGCCCAAAGCGCGGACTTTTTTGGCAATGTCTTCGTTGTTGGTGGTAACCGCGCCTGCATCACCCAGCGCGCCCAGATTCTTGCCGGGGTAGAAACTGAAGCCGGCGGCATCACCGAAGGAGCCGATGACTTTGCCATTATAAGTTGCGCCGTGAGCCTGTGCGCAGTCCTCGATCACATACAGACCGTGCTTTTTGGCGATGGCCATAATGGGGTCCATATCGCAGGGCTGACCGTACAGGTGAACGGGCATAATCGCCTTGGTTTTGGCGGTGATTTTTGCTTCAATTTTTGCAGGATCAATGTTGTAGGTGCGGATGTCCGGCTCTACCAAAACGGGGGTTGCGCCCACATAGGTGACTGCCAAGGCGGTGGCGATGTAGGTGTTGGAGGGCACAATAACCTCGTCACCTTCGCCAATCTCCAGGGCTCTCAGCACCAGCATCAGCGCATCCAGACCGTTGCCCACGCCTACGCAGTAATCTGTGTGGCAGAATTCAGCAAAAGCTTTCTCGAAAGCTTCGTCTTCCTTGCCTTCGATATACCAGCTTCTCTCAAACACCCGTTCAAAGGCGTTCCGCAATTCGGTGTTTAACTCTTTCTCCAAAGGCTTAAAGCTCACAAAGGGAATGTTCATACTGTTTCATCCTTTCCGCGTACCATTTCAATGAACGCATCGTAATTGCGGATATAGTCCGCTTCGTCGTAATGCTGGGAGGCCAGCACCAAAAGCACCGCGCCTTCCGAGAAGTCATACATTTCACGCCACATATCGTTGCTGATGTACAGACCCAGATCCGGTCTGTCCAGCAGTACCTCGGCGGTATCAAAGCCGTTATCCAAATGAATCTTGCAGCTTCCGCTGACACAAATCAGAATTTGCTGCAGATTCCGATGGGCGTGAAAACCGCGACGTACGCCGGGCAGCGTGTCGTAAATATAATAAATTCGTTTTACATCAAAGGGGATGTCCTGCATCTCTTCAATGGCGATCAGTTGTCCCCGGTCATCTCCGTGGGAAGGGAAATTATACAGCTTTACTTCCATTTGTTTACCTCGGGTGGGGGTTCCACCCTTGACCTTTCACATTCCACCGTGGCATTGGTGGAAAAAATTGTCTTTGTAGTCGGTTATATGCAATGCTTTTCTCCGCAGCCTGAGCCGTAGAGAGAAAAGAAGTTTATCCAAACGTATTTTTTTGGCAAGTCCCCGTTTGCCCGCCTTCCGTAATTCCCAAAGGGTGCAAGCCCGGGACACATACGGATTTTCCGGAAACAGCTTAGACATATGGTGATAGAAATTGTAAAAATCCGTGTCAATACGGGTAAAGCTTTGGGTAGTATTTTGGGTGGAGATGCCACTGCCGTGCTCGTACCAAACCATATAGCGGGGAATGGCATAAATGGGGATGTGCTGCAGCGCAAACAGCTGAAATACCGCATCCTCTGCAAAACGAACCGCGGGGGAGATGGTCTCCAGCGCCCGGGCAAAGGTTTCGGTTTCATACACGGCGGATGCGCCGCTGATAAAATCACTGAATACTACCTGTTGTTTGATGGCCTTTTGGTAGGGGTAGTTTTTCGCCCGATAAATGCCGTCCAGATAGGGATGTACCAGGTTTTTTACCTGCAGGCCGCCGTCCCAATAGTAGAATACCATTTTGCCGAATGCAGCCTTGGCATTCCGCTGTTCCATAAAGGAGACAACATCTTGCAGCGTTCTGTCGTCATAGAGATAATCTCCGGGGGAGATGGGTTTGACATACTTGCCCTTCGCCTGCTGCACGCCGTCGATTATGTTCTTGACGGTGCCTTGGTTTTCCCGATGCGCTACAATTTGATAACTGCACCCGTAATCGTTCAAAAAGGTCCGAATCTCTTTTTCAAAAAAGTCACCGGAGCCATCATCGGCCACGATTACCTCGTAGTCACAATCCTTTTGCAGGACGATGGACCGCAGAGTAGAGAAAAGGGCTTCTTTTTGAGGATGATAGGTGAGCACCAGCACAGTAATCAGAGGTTGCACCATAATTCACTCCTTAAAAAGAGAAGGTGTCCTTCAGACCTAGCCACTTCTGGTCTTTTTCACTTAAGTTCAGAGGGGTACCGTCGGAGAGGGTGTAGCCCTCGGCGCTGGCAGAGCCATTATATTCGCCCACCAATTCAGGCCACTGGATGCCGATGGCGGGGTCGTTCCAGGCCAGACCGCCCTCGTCGTTTGCGTGATAGAAATCGTCGCACTTGTAGCAGAATTCGGCGGTTTCGGACAGCACCAAAAAGCCGTGGGCAAAGCCCTTGGGAATCAAAAACTGCTTTTTGTTCTCTTCGGTCAGCTCCACACCGTACCACTTGCCGTAGGTGGCGGAGTCAGCCCGCAGGTCAACAGCCACATCAAACACACGGCCCTTAATGGCGCGAACCAGCTTGGTTTGGGGGAAATTCTTCTGAAAATGCAGGCCACGGAGCACACCCTTGACAGACATACTTTGGTTGTCTTGCACAAAGGGGATATCAAGACCTGCCTCTGCCATATCCCGCTGGCTGTAGGTCTCCATGAAATAGCCACGGTTGTCACCGTGAACGGCGGGGGTGATGACGCACAGGCCCGCAATGCCGCCTACATTCCGCTCTACTGTAATTTGACCCATTGTATCACTTCTTTCTGTGTTTATTACAGCAGCAGCGCCAGCAAGATACCGGCAACGGCCGCAGAATAGGTATTTTTAGAGGAATTGACCTTCATTTTCTGCAGCAAAACAAGGCAGCAGGCAATGAGGGAAAATAGAAGATAGGTAAAGGTTCGATAGCTGGATGCATACAGGGTGGGAGACATTCCCATAAGCAATCGGGAGCCGCCGCCCAGTATCAAAAGTCCCAGCAGAAGATACCGATGCTCCTGCCGGACACAGTCCCACAGGCTGATGACCAGACAGATAAGGCAAAAACCGCAGAATGCAAAGCCTGCCAAACCTGCCGGGGTTGTTGTTGGGGACAATTCAGGCATATCGGTGATAAACCGCAGCAATGTGTTTTGATTCAGCAATTTTAGGCAGAGAAACCCTGCCAGAGGTAGTGGGGAAAGAATTCTTCCCAGAAGTGTCCCACGGGCCAGACACAGGAGAAACACAAGGAAATATACCAGGATCGTAATGGTGTTGTGGTGAAGAAAAACATTGGCAACGGTGGAGGTGTAGCCATGATACAGTTTTTTCCAAAGACTCCAGTTTGCGTATTCCGGCAGATACAATTCCATTTCCAGCGTGTCGGTCATACGGTTGATATGGCCCGGCAGACAGAATAAAACAATATAGCCGGCCAAAGCCACAAGAAAATATCCTGCAATCCAGGCAGTTGCCTGTTTGCTTCGGTGTTGCAGGAAACAGGCAATCAGCGCCAGCAGCAAGCCGCCTACCAGAATACAGGCAGCCTGATCCTGATTCAGCACATATGCCATCACCGGCAGGGAGAAAAATTGCCATACCCAATGCTCTTTTTGATATAGCAGGCGTTTTAGCTGCCACGCAATAAAAAGCAGTCCACAAAGGGGATACAAATAATTGGCGCAGGTGGCAATGTAGCCTGCTGTGCCTAAGTAGCCCAAAGGGAAAATTGCCACTAATGCGCATACCACCAAAGCGTCAGCCACAGTATTTTGTGTAAATAGTTGCGCCAGCAGGATCGCTACGGCCAGAAAAACGCCGGTATTAAAGATTTTCCAGACCACATAGGGCAAATGATAGAACAAAAACGCGGTGAAATCTGTAAAAATCTTGCCATTATAGCGGTATAGCTCTGCAAAATGCTCCGGAATGCTGCGGACGCCTACCAGCGGCAGCAGATAGGCGTCATCGCCGCACATAGGCAGCCAAAGGTGCTGCAGGAACAAAAACAGGGTGAAAAAGCCGTAAATTAAAGCCTTGCAGATGGTATTTTTCCGGGATGCAAGACACATAGCGGGCATCAGCTTTCCAGCTCCTTCAGATAGCGGGTTAAAGCATCCTGCCAGGTAGGCAGGGGGGTAAAGCCGTTTTCCGCCAGCTTGGATTTGTCCAGCCGGCTGTTAAAGGGCCGGGCGGCCTTGGAAAGACCGTACTCGGCGGTGGTGACGGGGGTTACCGTGGTGGTGTAACCCGCCTGACGGAAGATCTCGCAGGCAAAGTCGTACCAGCTGATATAGCCGCCCTCGTTGGTGGCGTGGTAGTAGCCGTATTTTTCTGTTTCGATCATATCCACCAGCAGGCGGGAAAGATCAAGGGTATAGGTGGGGGTGCCGATCTGGTCGTTGACCACCCGGAGGGTCTCATACTTCTTGCCGATATTCAGCATGGTCTTGATGAAATTGTTGCCGTTGAGACCGAATACCCACGCAATTCGCACGATAAAGTACTTGTCCAAGGTGTTGGCCACAGCCAATTCACCCTCCAGCTTGGTCTGACCGTAGACATTCAAAGGCTTATAGTCCTTGCAGTCCGGGTGCCATGGGGTATCGCCCTGGCCGTCGAAGACATAGTCGGTGGAGATGTAGACCATCTTGCAGTCGAGCTTTTTGCAGGCATCGGCGATATTTTGCGTGCCGCCGGCATTGATGGCCCGGACCTTTTCCTGCTTGTCCTCGTCCTCAGCCAGATCCACTGCCGTCCAGGCGGCGCAGTGTACCACCACGTCGGGAGCGATTTCCGTCAAAATTGCGGAAACAGCCTCTTTGTTGGTGATATCCATCGCCACATACTGGCATTTGGTTACGGCAGAGCCGTCCTGTACACCCGCATACTCCGGGGCGATATCACTGCCCACGGCAGTATAGCCGCGGCTGCAGACCTCGTTGACCACATCGTGGCCCAACTGACCGGCCACGCCGGTGACAAATACTTTCATAATAACTCCTCATATAACATCGTCATTGCGAGGCGCCGCTTGCGGCGCCGTGGCAATCTCCCACATAAGAAGGGGATTCCCACGGCTTGCGTAGCAAGCCTCGGAATGACGTGTTGAATAGGTTTTTACCGATTGCTGTACATCTTTTCGTAGTAGCTCTGATACTCGCCGGAGATGATGGTCTGCCACCACTCCTTGTTATCCAGATACCAGGCAATGGTCTTCTTGATGCCGTCTTCAAACTTGGTCTCCGGCAGCCAGCCCAGCTCATTGTGGATCTTGGTGGGGTCGATGGCGTAACGCATATCGTGACCCTTCCGGTCACCCACGTGGGTGATCAGGCTCTCGGGCTTGCCCAGCTCCTTGCAGATAATCTTGACAATTTCAATATTCTGCTTTTCGTTGTGACCGCCAACATTGTATACCTCGCCAACCTTACCCTTGTGGATGATCAGGTCGATGGCCTTGCAGTGGTCCTCTACATACAGCCAGTCACGGACATTCAGACCCTCGCCGTAAACGGGAAGGGGCTTGTCAGCCAATGCGTTTGCGATCATCAGAGGGATCAGCTTCTCAGGGAAGTGATAGGGGCCGTAGTTGTTGGAGCAGCGGGAAATGGTCACAGGCAGACCGTAGGTACGGTGGTAAGCCATAACCAGCAGGTCAGCGCCGGCCTTGGAGGAAGAATAGGGAGAGGAGGTGTGAATGGGGGTCTCCTCGGTGAAGAACAGGTCGGGACGGTCCAGGGGCAGGTCGCCGTAGACCTCGTCGGTAGAAACCTGATGGTAACGGGTGATGCCGTACTTCCGGCAGGCATCCATCAGCACCTGGGTGCCCAGAATGTTGGTCTGCAGGAAGATCTCGGGATTCTCAATGGAGCGGTCCACATGGCTTTCAGCGGCGAAGTTTACCACCACATCGGGCTTTTCTTCCTCGAACAGCTTGTAAACGCCTTCCCGGTCACAGATATCCAGCTTTACAAAGCGGAACTTGGGGTTGTCCATTACGGGGGCCAGGGTGGACAGGTTGCCTGCATAGGTCAGCTTGTCCAGGCAGATGATGCGGTAGTCGGGGTACTTACCCAGCATGTGGAACACAAAGTTAGATCCGATAAATCCGGCGCCACCGGTCACAATAATAGTCATAGTCTTTCTCTCTCCTTAATGTTTTTCAATGAAACGCAGTTTGTCTTCCGCTACCCGGCGCAGATGCTCGCCGTAGGGGGATTTGCCGTAGGCCTCGGCAGCCTTCAAAAGCTGCTCCTTGTTGATCCAGCCCTTGACATAGGCGATCTCCTCAGGTGCGGAGATCTGCACATTCTGGCGGCTCTGGTTCATTTCCACAAACTCGGCAGCCTCCAAAAGACTCTTGAATGTGCCGGTATCCAGCCATGCAAAGCCACGGCCCAGCAGCTCCACGCTCAAAGAGCCTTCCTGCAGATACATATCATTCAGAGTGGTGATCTCCAGCTCGCCACGGGCGGAGGGCTTTACCTGTTCTGCCTTGGCGGCAACGCCCTTGGGGTAGAAATACAGGCCGGTAACGGCATAGTTGGACTTGGGGCACTTGGGCTTTTCCTCGATGGAAATGGCCTTGCCGGCCTCGTCGAACTCCACAACACCGAAGCGCTCGGGATCGTGAACATGGTAGCCGAACACGGTAGCCCGGCCGTTTTCTGCGTTTTCGCAGGCCCGGGCCAGAATGGCGCTGAAGCCGTTGCCGTAGAAAATATTGTCGCCCAGAACCATGGCGGCGGTGTCATCACCGACAAACTCCTTGCCGATGATAAATGCCTGTGCCAGACCGTCGGGAGAGGGCTGCACCGCATAGCTCAGCTTCACGCCGTAGCGGCTGCCGTCGCCCAGCAGTTCCTTGAAACGGGGGGTGTCAGAGGGGGTGGAGATGATGAGGATGTCCTTGATGCCTGCCAGCATCAATGTGGACATGGGATAGTAGATCATGGGCTTGTCGTAGACAGGCAGCAGCTGCTTGGATGTGACCAGGGTCAGAGGGTATAGACGGGTGCCGGAACCACCGGCCAAGATAATACCTTTCATATTGCACTCCTCATAATATAATTTTCTATAATGGTTTGCGGAAAATTTATCTTTTTAGTTCTCCGTGCTCTTTTTTGAAGAAGTCACGGATCCCCAATGCGATATATTTGATTCGCTCTTTTCTGTGGTCCAAAAACAGCAGATGCAGAGGTGAACGCACAAAGAGCATTGCTAAAAACCGGATTCGGAATTTGAAGGGGGTGTAGCTTCTGAAAAGAAGGTGCAGACATTCCCGAATTTGATAATATTCCCGGAATGCGCTTCCTACCCGCAACCGAATCGGACCGATTTTCTTTTCGCCGTTTCCCAAGCTGTGCTTTAATACAGCCACTTCGGTCATACAGCACAGCATGCCTGCTGCCTGCATGCGCCAGCAAATATCCCAGTCTGCCATATCCAGAAAGATATTTTCGTTCCAGAAGTCGATTTTGCGCATATTGCCGTAGGTGCACAGCATAGAGGATGTGATGATGCTTGCTACAATATAGCTGTTATCGGACAGGGGGGTCCTTTGCTTAGGCCGTTCCTCTGTTCCGTTGCTGGTGTTGTAAAAGACGGGTCCGATGCAGCCTACAGGGTGCCCAGCCGCTCTGAGCGCATCAAATTCAGAAATCATACGCCCGATGTGACCGTCGGAAATGGAAGAATCCTGATCAAAATAAATAATATAATCATCGTCTGACCAGGCGAACTGATCGTCCTTCAGGACAGTGTTAAAGGCCCGGGACAGGCCTCTGTTCTCGCCAAACCAAACATACTTGACTTGTTCGGAACATTCAAAAGTAAACAATTCGGAATTTTCCTTGGGACTGTTGTCGCAGATAATGACCTCATCTACTTGTCCGCAGATTCCTAAAATGTTTGATTTCACTTCTGTAGATGGATAATACGTTGTAATAATCGCCCGTTTCATTCGTTACTCCTAATCTCTTTGTGTTTATAAGCAGCAATAATGTTATGAGGTGGGTCGTGTCCCAGCAATAGGGATTCCAGAAGGTGAAGATTAGATAAATGATATATAAAATTGCGCGTTGTCTTCCTTTTTTGTACACCGGCCATATGGTCAGGAGGTATACAAACAGTACGCCGATCGCGCCGATTTGGTTGTAGATATATAGGGTTTGCAGTTCAAAATAAATGTCGCCGTCGTAGATTCTGGTTGATGTATCAGCCTTTATATGATTGCCGAAGCCTTTGCCGATCAAAGGGTTGGTATCGGTAAGAACAACCGTTTGCTCTATGCGGGTTTTATTGGAGACGGCAGCCTTTTGTTGGATCTTGGAAATAAGGTAAGGGGTGGCAATGATTATGCAGCATACAGCAATGGCAATCACCGCTTTCTTGCTGATCTTTCCTGCTTTCAGCAGCTTATGTCCCCACAGGCAGCCTCGCCATCCCAAAAACAGGCCCAGACCCAAAATATACGCAAAATTTCCCGCGGCAAGAACGCCTACTAAAAGAATGGTGTTGTAAAGGGACAAGCGCTTTTTTTGCATGAAATCTGTAATAAAGGCAACAACAAGCAAAGAGTTGCCGTGCACCTGCACTTTGGGATTCCATCTGGAAAGCAGATAGATATCGCCCAGATTATTCCGGTATGCCCACCCACGGAGTTCTGTGTAATCCCCTTTTATGAGGAGCCAGACCATAATGCCAATCAGTATCAGCGCTTTTAGCATTGCGAAATTTAAAAAGAGCTTCCACTTGACGGAAAACTTGGAATCCTGCACCAGACAGGACACGGGAAGCAGCAATGTAATCGCGGAAAAACGGAAGATTTTGTTAATGGAATTCCCAAGAATCAGGGCTCTGATCACAGAAAATCCCACATACAGGATAAACAGCATGAAAAGCACGAGATACTTTTTGTTTTTCGGCAGGTAGAAATTCGGAAACTGCAGCAGCATATATCCGGCAATACACGGCACGATCAAAAAAGAAAGGAAAGGAAAAGGAAATTGGAAGAAGTAGGCAAATACTGCCACTGCCCAACAAATTAGAGAGAGGGTTTCCAACGATCGCTTTTTGTTTAAATGCAGTTTATTTAAATGCATTACGAACACACCCCTCTCCAAATTCTTACTTTCTTAGTATTAACCGATAAACCATTTTGCGAAGGCGCGTAGGCATGAGCGCCACCACAGCTGCGGCGCAGACGCTGTATGCGCTTTCCCCAAAAGTGCAGAAATGTTTTTCTTTGTACAGTCCCCACCGGAAGGCAACTGCTTTTTTGAAGTAGCTCCAGCCGCCTCTGCGGGCATACATACCACCGTCTACCCGCATATAACAGAGTGTATCGGGAAGATTGCGGCATTTTACACCGGATGCCAAAAGTTCCACCCAAAGGGCGTAATCCTCATAAAGGATCGGGCCGGGATAGCCGCCCACGGCTAACACGGCAGATTTTTTGTACATCACCGTCGGATGGTTAAAGGGACAACGCAATTTGGCATATTTTATAATTTCCTCATGGGACAAAGGTAATGTCTTTGTCGCGGTTATGTTTTCCGGAGAGCCTTCAAACTCTTCAACCGTTCCGCTGACGATTCCCAGTTCCGGGTTCTCGGCAAAACATTTCAGCTGTAGCTCACACCGTCTTTCCGCGCAGATATCGTCAGAATCCATTCGCGCGACCAATTCGTTTTTGCACCGCACCAGGCCTGTGTTCAGCGCGTTTTTCAGTCCCTGATTTGTTTCTAAACGGACAATCTGAAGGATATCTCCGTATTGCCGGGCTGCATCTGCGATCACAGCATCCAATGCATCGGTTAAAGGTCCGTCACATACAAGGACAAAATCGTTGGGTTTTACCGTCTGCTGCATCACACTTTCGATGCTCTGCCGAAAGTATTCTGCCTGTTCTTTGTGATAGACAGACATAAGCACACTGTAATTTTTCATATGTTGCAAGCAAGAAGTGTCTGAAGCAGAGGCTTCTTGCAGTCCCTTTCTCTTTTTATTTTCCTACACCGGCCAAGTTGTCTTCCGCGCTTTCATGCATTTCTGCCAACGCCTCTTGCGTCATTTTGTTCAGCTCCTCGGCTTTGTCAAAACCTTCGGTGCTGTCTTTTTTCAGCATAATGCGAGCGGTCATCAGGATCAGCTTGATGTCCATAATGAACGAGTAGTTCTCAATATACATCATATCCAGACGGAGCTTGTCGTAAGGAGAGGTGTTATACTTGCCGTAGATCTGGGCAAAGCCGGTCAGACCGCCCTTGACTTTGGTACGGAACGCAAACTCGGGGATCTCTGCGCCGTATTTCTCCATGTGCTCCACCCGCTCGGGACGGGGGCCGACGATGCTCATATCGCCTTTGATGATATTCAGAATCTGGGGCAGTTCATCCAGACGGGTAGCACGGATAAAGTTGCCCACCTTGGTGATCCGGGGATCCTTATCCGTGGCGGGGATGGCGCCGTATTTTTCGGCATCCACCACCATGCTGCGGAATTTCAGAATGTCAAAGACCTTGCCACCCAAGGAGGCGCGGGCCTGCTTGTAGAAGATGGGGCCGCCGTCTTCTGCCTTGATGGCAATGGCCACCAGAACCATAAAGGGCAGCGCAACCACCAGCGCCGGCAGGCAGATGGCCAGATCCAGCAGTCGCTTGAACAGTTGCTGGGCGGGGGTCAGACCGTTGCCCTTAACCAGCAGCAGCGGGGTATCAAACAGGGTGATGCTGGTACCGCCGCGGATGATGATGTCGGAAATTTTAGGGGTCACATAGGTGCGAATGTGCCGCTGATAGCAGAATTTTAAAATGTCATTGCGGATCTGGGCAGGCACATCGTTGATGATAACGGCGTCATAATTGACGATCTGCTGACAGATGCTTTCAAAGCCGTCTTCCACAGGGATCAGCTTTTTGATGGCATACTTGTCCGGGCGGGTCTCCATCTTGAATTTCAGGGAGATGGCCTTGTCCCGGCCGAAGATCATAGCCATATTCTTGGGGATATAGATCTGGTGGTACATCCAGGTGAAAAGCAGCACGCACACAAAGCAGATGGCTGCGCCCACCAGGGTCAGTATCAGCATAGGTGTGGGCGTAATGATCTTGTTGGCAATGAGGCAAAGCTGCCAGTAGGTGATAAAGTTGGCCAGCACCAGAGAGACCCACTGGCTGATGAGGGCGTCAAAAGCCTTCAGATAGCCGAACTTGAAGCCGTCCAGCGCAGAGAACAGTACGACCACCAGCAGGGCGTATACGCCTGCCAGCAGATATTTACCAAAGCCGAAATAAGCGGGGAACGGCTCGGCCTCATATCCGTGCCGCCAAATGAAATAGTATGCAACTGCCAGCAGCAAGACCTCCAGCAGGCCGTCCAGTCCCCGCAGCAGACTCTTGATGCCGGAAATTTGTCTTCTTCTACGATCCATAACTGCAAACTCTCTCTCTTTCGTATTAAGGAAATTCGCAAGAATAAACTGATTTCACAAAAGGTTATAATTCGAGCGATTATAAACCGTATGCATTATAACACAAATAAAAACAAGTTGCAAGAGAGAATGGAAAAAACCTGTAAAAACCAGACGAAATTACAGGTGAAAACGAAAGGAAAAACAGGAAGAAATCCGCAAAGTTGGCATAAAAAAGTACGCCGCTGAACAAAACGGCGCACTTTGGTCAATATGACAAAATTTGTAGCATTGGGGACGATTGGTCGAATTTTCCTGCAAAATCAGCTTTTTGCGTCTTCCAGGGTCCGGTCGGAGGGATAATAGAACACACTGTCGCGAGCCGGTGTCAGCGCGGAAACCAAGCCCCGGGAGGCATAAACGGCGTAGCTGCGGAACAGTACGGGGCACAGAAGGCCCTGGTCCATTACCTGCTTGTGAAGGGTGAAGTAGTTGCCGTGATTTTCCAGGGCCTGCAGGCTCAAGGCATAGGCGCCAAGGTCATTGACACCGCCCCAGCTCAGCTCGCCGTAGGTGGCAAAGAAGGCAGACAGGTCCATATTGGGGGACAGCCGTGTCTGGCCTAAATAGATGTCATACTGCCGGGTCTTGATGGCATCGGTATACCGGGTGCCGCTCAGCTCCTTCATCTCTACTTCCAGGCCGCACTCTTCCAGCATCTTACCGATGCGCCGGGCGACCCGCAGCCGCAGACTGTCGTCGCTGTTGGCAAGGAACACCACCTTGCTGCCCTCCAGACCGGCATCCTTTACCGCCTGGAGGAATCTGAGGGCATCATAGCTGTATTTATCAGCCAAATTCTTATTGTAGTAGGGGGACAGAGGGGATGCCGGGAGGCTTGCGCTGCGGGCAAAGCCCCGATAGAATTCGGTGGTGAGGGAATCCCGGTCCACTGCGTAGGTCAGAACGATGCGTACCGCATCGTTTTTGAAAATTTCGCTGTCCCGGGAGGTGGCAAGATACAGGAAAATGCCGTTTTCACAGTCCCAAAGCTCATAGTCGCAGCGATAGTCGACATAGCGGTCAGAACCGGGATCAGCGCACACAAGGCTCAGATCGAAGAACTCAAAACGGTCCCGGATCTGGGTGGTGGATTCTGCGGAAAACAGAGAAATGGTGTCGGTTTGGAAGGGTAGCTTTGCCTTGGACCACCAGTCGCTGCGTCGCTGCAGGCTTTCGCCACCCGCTGCGGAGTACAGCACATAGGGGCCTGTGCCCAAGGGTCGGTCAATGGCCACCTGATCTGCTTTTACAATGGGAATGTCCAAAATCAGCGGCAGGTTTTCATAGGGGGTGTCCAGATGGATGGTCACACCGCCGTCAGCGGTGGGAACGATCTCGGTGATGTGCAGGAAACGGCCCTTGTAGTAGTCGCTTTCCCGGGCAGCCTGCAGACTGGCCAGTACATCGGTGGCAGAGAGCACAGAGCCGTCGGAGAAGGTGGCGTTTTCAAAATAAAAGGTGTAGCTTTTGGCATCCTCCGAGACGGTGTAGGATTTGCAAAGCAAGGGGCTGGTCACATAGTCCCGGTCGGTGATGAAAAGACTTTGATACAGCAGAGAAAACAGCGTGCGGTTAGTGTAATCCGTGCAAAGGTAAGGGTTTAAGGACCGGGCCGGATAGTAGGCAAAGGTCAGCTGCTGAGGACTGTCCTGCGTGGGGGGCGCGTTGTGAGCGCCGGTGTAGTCATCGTCATAGTCCAGGCCGTTGCCGGTGGGGGTGTATTCCCCTGTACCCTTGCAGCCGCAAAGGAGCAAGCACAGGCATAAAAGCAGTGCAGTCAGTCGTTTCATATATTCCCCTCCTTACTGACATAGAATGATAGCGCCCTGTGAGCCGCGCACACCCTTGGTGGCCCGATGGGACCAGAATCTGTGGGGCGCGCAGCAGGTGCATCCTGCCGCAATTGCAATATCGGTTACGCCACTGCGGCGAAGCCACAGAGCGTTCAGACCCTTCAGGTCTACAAAGTATTTTTCGCCCTTTTGGCGGATATAGCCGTCCGCTTCCTGGCCAAATGCGTCCAGCATGGCTGCCGGCACATCTCCATCGGTCTCAAAGCAGCAAGGGCCGATATTAGGGCCGATGGCAGCCCGGATATGCTCCCGGCGGCAGCCAAAGGCGGTGACCATGGCATCCACGGTTTTGGCAGCGATGCCGTTGGCCGTACCCCGCCAGCCGGCGTGGGCCGCGCCCACCGCCCCGGTGATGGGGTCGTAAAATAGAATTGGTGTGCAGTCGGCGGTGAATACCACCAGAGCCAACCCGGCTGTGTTGGTCACCAAAGCATCGCATTCGGGGTAATCCCGGTGAGACAGGCTGCCAAGGCAGTCTTTTTCCGTGACCACACGGACAATGTCTGAGTGGGTCTGATTGGCCAGCACCAGCTTTTCCGGGGAAAAGCCCATGGCATCGGCCAACCGCCGGTAATTTTCCGCCACATTTTCGGGGCTGTCACCCCGGTGCATACCGATGTTCAGACTGTCCAGATACCCCTCGCTCAGGCCGCCAAAACGGGTGGTAAACCCGTGAGGAACGGCGATGTTTTCCGCAGCGAGATATTCCAATGAATTGTGATGAATCGTAGCGATTGACATAGTGCCCTTCCAATCATAAATGATAGCTCGGTAGAAGCCAATCTTGGTGCTGCTCACAAAACCCGTCAGCACAATACGCAGAAACAATCACGCGGCGGGGGATTCTCAAGGGGGCGCGATTGGCTCGTAGCGCCCCTTGAGCCGGTTCTTTGGGTACTTTCTTATCGGCATAAGAAAGTACCGCTGTCGGCAGGCGACCCACATTTGGGCAGGAGATTGCCACGCCGGTGCGGGCACCGGCTCGCAATGACCTTGAAATTAATTCATCTTGTCTTTCTGCATGCAGCACTTTTTGTACTTCTTGCCGCTGCCGCAGGGACAGGGATCGTTGGGGCCAATCTTCTCGGCGGCGGTCTTGCGGACAGGCTGCTTCTTCACCATGCTCTCGGAAGAGCCGATTGCGCCGGTCTCCTTGGCAACCTTCTCCCGCTTGATCTCCTGATTGGTGCGCACCTGCACCGTAAATACCCGGCGGATGGTCTCCTCCCGGATGGCGGTGACCATAGCCTCGAACATCTGATAGCCCTCTTCCTTGTAGGCGATGACCGGGTCGTGCTGGCCGTAGGCCCGCAGACCGATGCCCTGCTTCAGATCGTCCATGGCGTCGATGTTGTCCATCCAGTATTCGTCTACCACCCGGAGCATCATCACCCGCTCGATCTCCCGCATCATACCCTCGCCGTACTGGGCCTCCTTGGCTTCGTAGGTAGCAAGGGCCATTTCATAAATCCGGTCGGCAAGATCGTCGGTGTCTTCCAGCTTGGTGCCGGCAGGGATAAAGATGCCGCAAAAGGCCTTTTGGAGTTTCTCAAGGCAATCGGCATCGGCTACGCCGCCGTTTTCGGCCAGCGCGTCGGTAACGGTGGAGTCCACCAACTCCCGGAGCATATTCAGCATACTCTCACGCAGGCTTTCGCCGTCCAGCACCTTCTGCCGCTGGGCGTAAATGACCTCACGCTGGGTGTTCATCACATCGTCGTATTCCAGAACGGTCTTACGGCTGCGGAAGTTCCGACTTTCTACGCTGCGTTGGGCATTTTCCACTGCGCCGGAGAGCATTTTGGCATCGATGGGGGTGTCCTCGTCCAGACCCAGAGTATCCATCAGGCTCATGATCCGGTCAGAGGAGAACAGGCGCATCAGATCGTCCTGCAGGCTGAGATAAAAACGGCTCTCGCCGGGGTCGCCCTGACGGCCGGAACGGCCACGGAGCTGATTATCGATCCGGCGGGATTCGTGCCGCTCGGTGCCGATGATATACAGACCGCCGGCCTGCCGGACTTTGTCCGCCTCCTCGGCCATTTCTGCCTTGTATTTGGCAAGCAGGGCCGTATATTTTTCCCGAATGGCCAGGATCTCCGGGTCGTCGGTCTCGGAATAGGCGTTGGCCTGGGCCAGCAGCTCCTCGGGGGTGTCGGCCTTGCGCAGGTCGTTCATGGCCATAAATTCCGGGTTGCCGCCCAGCATAATATCTGTGCCGCGGCCGGCCATATTGGTGGCGATGGTCACAGCCCCCAGCTTACCGGCCTGGGCCACGATCTGGGCCTCCTGCTCGTGGAACTTGGCGTTGAGCACATTATGGGGAATGCCTGTTTTCTTCAGCAGCTTGCTGAGAATTTCACTCTTTTCAATGGATACCGTACCCACCAGCACAGGCTGGCCCTTGGCGTGGCAGGCCTCCACCTGGCGGATAATGGCCCGGAACTTGCCGGCCTCGGTCTTGTAGACCGTGTCGGAGTGGTCCTGCCGGGCAACGGGCCGGTTGGTGGGGATCTCCACCACATCCAGCCGGTAGATGGCGGCAAATTCTTCCTCTTCGGTCAGAGCCGTACCGGTCATGCCGGAGAGCTTCTCGTACAGACGGAAGAAATTCTGGAAGGTGATGGTGGCAAGGGTCTTGCTTTCGCTGGCCACCTTGACCTTTTCCTTGGCCTCGATGGCTTGATGCAGGCCTTCGTTGTACCGTCTGCCGTACATCAGTCGGCCGGTGAATTCGTCAACGATGATGACCTCGCCGTCTTTGATGACATAGTCGATATCCCGCTTCATAATGCCCCGGGCCTTCATGGCCTGGTTGATATGGTGGGAGATGGTGGCGTTCTCCGGGTCGGCAAGATTTTCAAGGCCGAAATACTTCTCTGCCTTGGCAATACCGGCGGCGGTGAGGGTGACGGAACGGGACTTTTCGTCCACAATGTAGTCGCAGTCGTACTGGTCCTGCTCCTCTTTCTCGTCGGTCTTGGCAAAGACCAGCTTCCGCATGGTGGATACCAGATAGTCCGCCATTTCATACAGCTTGGAGGAGTCCTCGCCCTTGCCGGAGATAATCAGCGGGGTCCGGGCCTCGTCGATGAGAATGGAGTCCACCTCGTCCACGATGGCAAAGGCATGTCCCCGCTGGACAAGTTCGGACTTGTAAATGGCCATATTGTCCCGGAGGTAGTCAAAACCCAGCTCGTTGTTGGTGCAGTAGGTGATGTCGGCGGCGTAGGCCTTCCGGCGCTCGTCGTTGGACATACCCGGCACCACCAGACCAACGGTCAGGCCCATAAAACGGTGGACCTTGCCCATCCACTGGGAGTCACGGGTGGCCAGATAATCGTTGACGGTGACCACATGGACGCCCCGGCCGGTCAATGCGTTCAGATAACAGGGCAAAATGGCCACCAAGGTCTTACCTTCGCCGGTCTTCATTTCTGCAATACGGCCCTGATGGAGCACGATGCCGCCGATGAGCTGCACGGGATAGGGCTTCATACCCAGCACCCGCCAGGCAGCCTCCCGCACCGCGGCAAAGGCCTCGGGCAGCAGATCGTCCAAGGTTTCACCCTGGGCAAGACGCGCCTTAAAAAGGGCAGTTTTGCCCTGCAATTCCGTTTGCGAGAGGGCGGCGTACTCTTCTTCCAGCGCCAAAATGCGGTCTACCAGCGGCTGGATCTTTTTAAGCTCCCGGTCACTCCGGGTGCCGAAAATTTTAGAAATAAGTCCCATAGCGGTCTCCTTTGGGCATAATTTTAATCATTATAACATAACTCTTCATAAAATAATAGTCTAAAATGTGAACACGCAAAAAATAACGAGTGGTTTGCACCACCCGTTATTTGATGATATCTTTGATAACTTCTCCGGCTAAGATCATACCGGCCGTTGCCGGCACAAAGCACACCGAGCCGGGCAGGGCGTTGCGGCCCTCAGGCAGTTCCGCCCATGCCGGATCATCGGCAGAAAGGGTGCAGGCAATGGGGTCTTCTGTGGACCAGACTACCTTTAATTTCCGGATGCCCCGCTTTTTGCACTCTTTACGAATGATCCGGGCCAGCGGGCACACGGAGGTCTCCGAAATATCTCCCACCCGGAAGGCGGTGGGATCCAGCTTGTTGCCGGTGCCCATAGAGCTGATGATGGGCGTGCCGGCCGCCTGGGCCGCCTGCACCAGCATCAGCTTTCCGGTGACGGTGTCGATGGCATCCACCACATAGTCGTATTGGGTGAAATCAAACTGCGCCGCCGTCTCCGGCAGGTAAAAGGTCTTCCGGGGGAATACCTGAATGTCCGGATTGATAGCCGTCACACGCCGGGCGGCGGCTTCTGCCTTGTCCATACCCACCGTGTCTCGGGTGGCTAAGATCTGCCGGTTGCTATTGGTAAGGGAAATGGTGTCGTGGTCCACAAGGGTCAGCGCGCCGATGCCGGACCGGGCCAGCGCTTCGACTACATAGCCACCTACGCCCCCAAGGCCGAAAACGGCCACATGGGCATTTTTCAGTTTTTGCATGGCATCGTCGCCCAGCAAGAACCGGGTACGGGAATAGGGATCCATAGAGAACCTCCAGGGAGTTGACAATTATTTTTGTTATCATACCATTCTTTAGAAAATGTGTCAAACGGTGGTTGCAAAATCCGCAGGATTGGAGTATTGTATTAGCAGTATGTTCAGAAAGGAATGGAAATATTGAAAAACCGATATAAAGACCTGTGGAAGGTCTTTGCTACATTCTTTAAGATCGGCGCGTTCACCTTCGGCGGCGGTTACGCCATGATCCCGCTGATCCAGAAGGAAGCCGTGGAAAAGAACGGCTGGGTCACCGATGACGATATTTTGGAGATCATCGCCATTGCCGAATCCACCCCCGGCCCCATCGCCATCAACTCCGCTACCTTCGTAGGTTACCGTACCTGCGGTGTGCTGGGCTCGGCGGCGGCCACCTTGGGCGTGGTGCTGCCCAGCTTTATTCTCATTTACGCGATCTCTTTTGTGCTGCGGCAGTTCCAGGAGCTCAAAGCCGTGCAGTATGCCTTCCAGGGCATCCGGGCCGGTGTGCTGGCCCTGCTGTGCAAGGCCCTTTGGGGTATGTACAAGAAGAATAAGAAAAATTGGGCGTCTTATACCGTGATGGCGGGCGCATTTCTGCTGACCGCTGTTCTGGATGTGTCCGTCCTGCCGGTGATTATCGGCTGCGCGGTCTTCGGCCTGGTGACTGCTAAGCTGATGGAAAGGAAGGTGCAGAAATGATCTACTTAGAGCTGTTTTTGACCTTTCTGATGATCGGCGCGTTTACCTTCGGCGGCGGCTACGCCATGCTGCCGCTGATGCAGGAGCAGGTGGCCCTGCGCTGGGGCGATGCGATCCCCACGGAGACCATCACCAATTTTATCGCCGTCAGCGAATCCACCCCCGGCCCCTTTGCAGTGAATATGGCCACATACATCGGCGCGGAGATGGGCGGCCTGTTCGGGGCGTTCTGCGCCACCTTGGGCGTGGTGCTGCCCAGCTTTGTGATTATTCTCATCGTTGCCAGGTGCTACGATAAATTCAAGGAATCCTCCGTTGTCAAGGGCTGTATGACCGGCCTGAAGCCTGCGGTGGTGGGTCTTATCGCCGGCGCGATCGTGTCGGTGGCAGTGGGGGTATTCTTCCCGGCAGGTTTCAGTTTTGAGGCCTTGAAAACCGTCGGCTTTTACCTGTCCGCAGCGATCTTTGCTGTGATGCTGGTGCTGGCGCTGAAAAAAGTCCACCCCATTATTATCATTCTCATTTCCGCTGTGGCCGGTATCGCCATCGGCTATGCAGGACTGTGGTGAATTGCATAAAAAAGCCGCTGCCGGAAGGCAGCGGCTTTTTCGCAAAAAGGATCAAAAAAAGAAGAGAGGTAGAAAAAATCCCGAAAGACTGTCCGGTGGCTGTCGGACATCTTTCGTAATTGATAATACCGGCGCTTTTTGAACAGGGAATAACCAAATTAAAAACATTTTGCGACCAAACTGTGAACAAAAGAATACGGTCATTGCGAACCAGCCCGCAGGCTGGTGTGGCAATCCCCTAAACAATCCGGGGGATTCCCACGCCAGTTTGAGAACTGGCTCGGAATGACCTAAGTTTGGAGTAAGAAAAAACCGCTACAAATGTAGCGGTTTTTATGTACTTTAGATGGACAGGCCAGCCTTTTCCAGAATGATAGGAACATTCTTCTCAGCGCCGATGGCCATAATATGCACACCGTCGCCCAGGCCCTGGGCCTTGATCTCGGCGATCATCTCAGCGGCCATCTCAATGCCCAGCTTGGCGGGCAGGCCCTTGACGCCCTTTTCCTTGCCTTCTGCGGCAGCAGCGGCCAGGCGGTCGATCATGTGCTGAGGCACATCGATACCGGGAACATTCTCGTTCATATACTTAGCCATACCGGCAGCCTTCAGGGGGATGATACCGGCCATGATGTGAGTCTTGATACCGGCCTTGTCTACGGCATCCAGGAAACGCTTATAGGTCTCGATGTCGAAGATACCCTGGGTCTGGATGTACTTTGCGCCGGCTTCCACCTTCTGGCGCAGCTTGTTGATCTGCAGGAACAAAGGCTCGTAAACGGGAGTGACGGAAGCGCCCTTGTAGAAAGTGGGGGTAGCGGACTTATCGGTGATTTCGCCGGTCTCCTTGTCCACAGTGTTGCCGGCCAGAGGATTGCCGCCGCAGTCACGGCCGCTGTTTTCCATATCGGTCAGCATCTGCAGGATGCCCACGGAGTCCAGATCGTAAACAGGCTTGCTGTCGCGGCAGTCGCCTACAACAGGGTGGTCGCCGGTGAGGGCCAGCATGGTGTCGATGCCAAAGGCAGCGGCAGACAGGGCGTCGCCCATCAGCGCCATACGGTTACGGTCACGGCCGGTCATCTGCAGGATGGGCTCTACGCCGGCCTGCTTCAGCTTAATGCACAGACCCAGGCCGGTGGCCTTCAGGCTGGCAGACTGCATATCGGTGACGTTCACACCGTGAACTTTGCCCTTGAGCAGCTCGGCAGCTTCCATCTGCTCGGTGAAATCACAACCCTTAGGAGGGGCCATTTCTGCGGTAATACCAAACTTACCGGCTTCCAGTGCGTCTTTTAACAGGCTCATTATTTCTTCCCCCTCAAGCTGATAGTTCTGGGATAGGCAAAGTCGCCGTAACCCTTGTCCTTACGGCGAGCGCCCAGCTTATCCAGCTGGCCGGTAGCCTCCAGACGCTCATAAATCTTGATCCAAGCGCAGGGGTTCTCAGGATTGACCTCGCACTTGCCGTTTTTCTGGCCGCCGCAGGGGCCGTTGACCAGGCTCTTGGCGCACTGGGTGATGGGACATACAGCGCCGGTCTGACCCAGCACGCAGTCACCGCAGAAGCGGCAGGATTCTTCCCAAACGCCGAACTTGACGGCTTCGCCTAAGTACATGGTGTTGTTGGAGGGATAGACGGGAATGGTGGGGGCGTTCTTAGCCACACACTGCACACCGTCACCGCAGGACATGCAGATGACGCAGTCGGGGTTTGCGGCATTGATGGGCTTCATCTTTGCCTTGACACCCAGGTTCATGCAGCAGTAGTCAGCAATGGTGGTAGCTACGACCTTCTTGCCGGCCTGTTCCAGAATGGCAGCCAGCTCTTTGATCTGTGCTTCGCCGCCGGTCTGGCAAGCGGTAGCGCAGCTGTTACAGCCTACGATGGCAACGGTCTTTGCGTCGCCAACAAGAGCCATAACCTCTTCGATGGGTTTTTTCTGTGTAATAATCATTTACAATTTCTCCTTCAGTTTCCCACGGGGTTGATAAAAGAATTTGTCTGTGCGGTGGCAAACCGCCGCATATCAACTTACATTATACTGCAAAAATCGCAAAAATCAACAGGGTTTGAAAATATTGTTAGCCGCCGAAGCGGTTAAGGTACGCATACAGGGGAATGAGCTTTTCCAAAAACTCCCCGGCGCGCTTACCCAACTCCGGGCCAAACATCTCCGGGCCCACCGGTTCATCCACCACACAGGCGATGTTGCCTTTCCAGCCAAAGTAGGGGGCAAGGTTAGCAGAGGGCGCGACTTTGGGCCGCTTGTACATTTGGGCGGTGAGGGAAACGCCGGTGGCCTTTTCCGTGTCTTTGATCAGTTTTAGAAACTCCCGGGGACGGGCGGCGATGGCCTGCCGGAAGGCTTCCAAAGCGGATACCTTGGGCTTCCACCAGATCAGGCCGTAACTGACCCCCTCCGGGCAAATCTCAAAGAACAGGCAGGGGGCTTCTGCCCACCATTCCACATCCCGGCGGATGCAGACCCACAGGCTCTCCTTATAGGGAACAGCATGGTGCATCCGGGCATCCCGGTAGATGCGGCTGACCTTCAGAAGGTTACCCGGCCGGTCAGCAAAAGGGATAAACAGGTCCTGACCCAATGCCTTCATAGGCTCGTATAAGTAGTTTACATAATCTTTCTTGTGCTCCAGAAACCAATCCCGGTTGTTGTTCATGCGGATTCCCCACAGGAAATCCACCGTCTCCGGGGAAAAGCCTTCAAACATAGGAAACTCCTTTCGTAAAAGGCCCCCTTGTGTAAAGGGAGGCTTTTATTCTCCCACATCCGCGCCGGAGATGGGGCGCAGGACACTGTAGACATTGAAACGGGTATCGTGAAGCTCTGTCAGGAACACCAGTTTCACCGCGGTATCGGATACGCCGCTGGTCTGGGCGGCGGCTGCCGCCTGGGCTGCGTCCATACCGACCAGATACAGACGGCTGCGGCCCTCGGGCATGGTAAAGGGCGCGGTACGCACAAAGGATACGGCAAACCGGTCGGTGGCGCAGGCGCTCAGCAGCACATTGGCTGCCCGGGTCAGCAGCTCGGCCTTGTCGCCGTTGACCAGGATTTTTGTTGTCTCCGGGAAGCAGAAATCCTCCAGCACTACCTCGTCAAAGCCCAAATTCTTCAGCTCCATAATGATTTGGGTCAGATAGGACAGGGTGCCCTCGTTGCCGGGGTGGAGCCAGTAGCAGCCGTCATCGTCCATATACAGATATTGGCCGGAGGAGTGGTGCACACCGGAGGGTACATTGTTCAGGCCGTAGTTGTAATCCCGCAGGGCGGGGAACTTGGCGATGGCATAATGGCCGCAGCGCTTGATGGTGGCGATGAGATCGTCAAACTGCTCGGTGTTGATCTGGGTATTGCGGGTGGCGCCCACGCTGGAGGAGTAGAAAAATGCGCCCTTGATGTTTTTCACATCCACCATCACCGGCGTGCCGGCAGGCAGTTTCGTGATTTGATCCTTGACCGCCGGAATGTCCTGCAGCTCCGTCAGCTCCACATAGTAGCCCTCCATCTGGGCCAGCTCCGTGGCAGAGCCTAACATCTCATCGTTCTGGTCAAAGCGGATGGGAATGTCCTCTCCCTCAGGTGGGACGGCCAGCTGGCCGGTGGAAATGGGGGGCAGATTGAAATCCAGCTTGGCCTTGCCGTCAGCGGTGTAGACGATGTACCGCTGTACCCACAAAAGCCAGCAGGCCCAGATGGCAGCCAGCACCGCCAGTACTGCCAGCCCGATCAGCAATATCCGTTTCAGCACCCGTTGGGTGCGGTAGGGAATGGTCATAGCGTTCTCCTTTTTGCCCGGACGCAGCGCCAATCTTCCTTGGCCTTTACGCCGGTGATCTCCAGTCCTGCCTGTTCCAAAGCGTTTTTCACATCGGTAAGCCGTGTGTCTAAAATGCCGGAGCAGATCAGAGTGGTGTTTTCGTTCAGAAAGCCCGGCAGCACCGGGGCAAGGCCGATGATCACATCGGCCACGATGTTCACAAGCACCACATCATACTGCCTTTGGGCCAGACGGTCCATAAGGTTCTTATCAGCGGTGACATTGCCGGTGAGGGCGGTAAATTCCGGGTCAGCAAAACCGTTGTAGGCGGCGTTCTCCCGGGCGATATCCTCAGCTTTGGGGTCGATATCCACGCCGATGGCGGAGGCCGCGCCCAAACGCAAAGCGGCGATGGACAAAATGCCACTGCCGCTGCCTAAGTCCAGGCAGGCTGCGCCGGATTTTAAGGTTTCTTCCATAGTCTCCATCACCATCTGAGTGGAGGGATGGGCGCCGGTACCGAAGGTCAGGCCCGGGTCTAAGATCACCGGCAATCTGCCGTCGGTTTCGGTGTCGGCCAGCCAGTAGGGCAGTACCAAAAGGCGGTGGCCCACCGGCTGGGGGGGATAATTTTCTTTCCAGCTTTCCTCCCAGTTGGTTTGCCCAAGGGTGGTGACGGTCATTTCCAAAGCGCCAAGATCCCCTCTTACCCGCAGAGACGCCAACAGGGCTTCCAATTTGTTGCGGCCGACGCAGTCGGTATCCTCTAAGTACAGCTTGATGCAGGAAAGGCCCTGCAGCTTCTGCTGCAGTTCTTCGTCAATGTAATCCCAGCAGGTCCGGTTTTCTTCCAGAAAGGTTTCAAACTCCCCCTGGTCCTCCATTACCAGATCGGCAAAGCCGCCGGCAGTGAGGGCCGCGGCGGTATCCTCGATCCGCCCCGGGGCGGTATGAATGGTAAATTCCAAATAATTCACAAGGAACACCTCGCAAAAAACACATTTTACATCATTTTATCGTAAAACACACAAAATAACAACTGCCAATGTGTAAAATTTTTATGTAGTACTTTCCATTTGGGGATTTCTGATATATAATGGAGGCACTTTATTTCAGGAGGAACTATGATCCGAACCATTGAATTACTGCCCGGGGTGACGCTGCGGTGCTACTCCGATGACCGGTTCAAGCAGGAGGGTATCAGCCTGCAGTGGGTCCGGCCCATGTGTCGGGAAGAAGCGGCGCTGAACGCCCTTTTGCCCACGGTGCTGCTCCGCGGCTGCCAGAGCGCCCCGGACCTGCGGGCCATCACCCTGCGTCTGGACGATCTGTACGGCGCTGCCGTAGGCGCCCAGCTGCGGCGGGTGGGTGACTATCAGGCCACGGGCCTGAGCTGCAGCTTTATGAAGGAAAAATATGCCCTGTCCGGGGATCAGGTCTTTGCTCCCATGCTGGCATTTTTGCAGGAGCTGATGTTCTGCCCAATGACGGAAAACGGTGTGTTCTGCAAGGAGATTGTAGAGAGCGAAAAGCGGAATCTCCTTTCTGCCATCGCCGCCCAGAAAAATGATAAGCGGACCTATGCTTCCGCGCAGATGCTGAAAATTATGTGCAAGGGCGATTCCTTTGGCGTTCCCCGCCTGGGCGAGAAGGCGGATGTGGAGGCCATCACCCCGGAAAGCCTTTACGCCCATTACCAAAAGCTCCTGCGCCAAAGTCCGGTGCAGATCTTCTATGTGGGCGGCGCTGACCCGGAAGCATTAGCGAAGCTCCTGCGGCCTGCCTTTGCAAAATTGGACAGGTGTCCCACGGCGCTCCCTGCCCAGACACCTTTTAAGGATCTCGGCGGCGGCGAGCAGACAGAGCGTATGGATGTGGCCCAAGGCAAACTCTGTATGGGCTTTGTGACCCCGGTGACTTTGCGGGATCCCGGGTTTGTGGCCACCCAGGTGTTTAATACCATCTTCGGCGGCGGTATGATCAGCAAGCTCTTTATGAAGATCCGGGAGGAAATGTCTTTGTGCTATGACATCTCCTCTTCCTATCACGGCAGCAAGGGAATCCTTACTGTGTCTGCCGGTATCGATCCCCAAATGGACGGCAAAGTGCGGCAGGAGATCCTACGCCAGTTGGAGGCCTGCCAAAGGGGCGAATTTACAGCCCAGGAGCTGACCGCAGCCAAGCAGGCGCTTCTGTCCCAGCTGAAGTCAACCCATGATTCTCCCGGCGCAATCGAGGGGTATTATGCCGTCTCCGCTCTCAGCGGTCTGCCCTTGACCCCGGCGGACTATATCCGGGCGGTGGAGGAGACCACGGCGGAGGATGTAGCTGCCGCGGCCCGACAGGTCAAGCTCCACACAGTTTACTTTTTAAGGGGGGCGGTGTGATGGAAAAGCAGTATTACCCCCAGGTGGGCGAGACCCTTTATAAAACCAAGCTGCCCTGCGGCCTGCAGGTGGCGGTGCTGCCCCGACCGGGTTTTACCAAAAAGCTGTGCTATTTTGTGACGGATTTCGGCGCCATCCACACGGAATTTACCATGGACGGCAAGGCTTATTCTGTACCGGCGGGCGTTGCCCATTATTTGGAGCATAAGCTCTTTGATATGCCCGACCGGGATGTGGTGGAGGCGTTTTCTGCCATGGGCGCTGTGCCCAATGCCTTCACCGGCTATGATATGACCGCCTATTATTTCTCCTGTACGGAACATTTCTATGAGAATTTGAGACTGCTGCTGGAATTTGTCACCACCCCTTATTTTACGGAGGAGAGCGTGGCCAAGGAGCAGGGCATCATCGGCCAGGAGATCGGTATGAACGAGGACAGTCCCGAAAACCGGCTCTTTGAACTGTTGGCCGGAACGATGTATGAAAAGCACCCCATCCGCACGCCTATTTTGGGCACCCGGGATTCTATCGCGAGAATCACACCCCAGGTGCTGACAGATTGCCACCGGGCCTTTTACCGCCCGGAGAATATGCTTTTGTGCGTAGTGGGCGATGTGGAAGCGGACAAGGTAGCGGAAATTGCAGAGGAAATGCTGAAAAATATCCCCAGTCCCCAAGTGACGGCAGTACGCCGCTGGGATGAGGAGCCGGCCGTCTCCACTCGGGAAGTGGCGATGCAAATGGAAGTGGCTATGCCTATGTTCCATTTGGGCTTCAAGTGTGCCCCCCTGCCCGACGGGGAAGAAGGTGTGCGCCGGGAGATCATCGGCGACCTGGCGGCGGAAGCGCTGTTCGGCGAGTCATCGGCATTGTATTTGCAGCTGTATGAGCAGGGTCTCATTGATGCCTCTTTCGGTGGCGGCTTTGAGATGGTGGAGGGCATGGCGATGCTCACCTGCACCGGCGACAGTGAAGACCCCCATGCTGTGCGGGATGCCATTTTGGAGCAGGCAAAGCACCTTACCGAAACCGGTGTTACAGAGGCGGATTTCCTGCGTATGAAGCGCAGCGCCCTTGGCCGCCGCATCCGGAATATGGACAGCTTTGACAGTATGTGCTTCCGCATCTGCGCCTATCATTTCTCCCAATTTGACTATTACCGCATCCCGGATATTTACGGGCAAATCACCTGTGAGGATATCCGGCAGTTTCTGAAAACCGTCATCAACCCGGACAATATGTGTATGGCGGTGATCCATCCAAAGGAGGACGCATAAATGACCTATTCCACCATTTCTTTTCCCAGCCTGGGCATTGAGCTCAATCCCGGCTACGGCTTTGACATCGGCCCGCTGTCCGTGCGGTATTACGGTATGATCCTGGCCTTTGGCATACTGCTGGCCTGCATTTACGGCCTGCGCCGGGGCAAGGAATTCGGCCTGACCCAGGACGATATTTTAGATGGCGCGCTGATGATCATTCCCTTTGCCATTATCTGCGCCCGGGCCTACTACTGCATTTTCGCCTGGCACGAGTTCAAGGCCAATCCCATTGAGGTGCTGTATATCTGGAAGGGCGGTATCGCCATTTACGGCGGCGTTATCGGCGCGGCCATCGGCATCACCGTGTACTGCCTGTGCAAGAAGATCCCTATCGCCACGGCCCTGGATATTACCGCCGTGAGTTTTCTGATCGGACAGGCCATTGGCCGCTGGGGCAATTTCTTCAACCGGGAGGCCTTCGGCGCCCAGACGGAAAGCTTCCTGCGTATGGGTCTGCAGCACGCGACTACCGGCGCGGTGACCTATCACCACCCCACCTTCCTGTATGAGTCGGTGTGGAATGCCATCGGCTTTGTGATCCTGCACTTTGCCTCCAAGCGCCGGAAGTATGACGGTCAGGTGGCCCTGGGCTATGTGGCCTGGTACGGCCTTGGCAGATGCTTTATCGAGGGTCTGCGCACCGACAGCCTGTACTGGGGTCCGTTCCGGGTCAGCCAGGTGCTGGCGGCCATCAGCTGCTTTGCTGCGGTGGCGGTGCTGATTGCTATGACCTTCCGTCCCCACGACCCGGCCAAGCTCTATGTCAACCGGGTGGCGGCCATGGAGGCAGCCAAGGCTGCAGAAGAAAAAGAGGAAGAAGCGATTGAAACGGTTGCTGAAACCGCCGAAGAAACAGAAGAATAAAAATAACCGCCGTGTGGATTTACCACACGGCGATTTCGTTATGCAATTCAGCGTTCGATATAATTGGTCACCAGACCAAAGGCGTTGGAAAGACCGGCAATATGGCTGCGTTCGTAGCCGTGGCTGGCATACACCGCCCATATTCTGGATTTTAGAGACATAATCCAAATGTTTCTGTTCCGCTTAATTTTCATCCTGCGCAATTGTAATGTTGGGACAATCGACCCGATACATACCGTTTTGATTGCGGAAGAAGACCCGCAGATGATATACGCCCGGCACATCACAGGTCAGGGTGAATTTACCGGTCTCCTGCTCCATTTGATCCAGATTCCGGATCAGGACCGTGTCACCGGTGGAAGACACCACCAAGGCAAAGGAGGTTGCTTTTGCGCCGCTGTCATCGCAGGCGGTGACGGAAATGGTTTCACCGGGGGCATAAGTGGATTTTTCCGTCGTAACCCGGCTGTTGACCACGGTGAACTCGGCGGCCTTGGAAGTCGTGCCGTCTTTCGCGCAAACTGCGGTATAATCACCGCAATCGCCGGGGGTATAGGTCACAAACTGTTCTTCACCGGACAGGGGCAGCGAGGCAACTATCTTGTTGACCAGACGGAGCTGCAAATTCTTCCAACCGGCGGTCTTGATGCGGAAGGTCAGCGCCTGACCCAAATTGCAGTTGACCCGGTCGCCCAGGAGCATAAACAGATCGTCGTTTTTGTTCACAGTCAGATCTTCGCCTGCCAGGGGGGTGTAGGCGCAGGGGGTGTAGGGCGTTTCGGCAATGTAGTCATAGCGATAGATGGCGCATTTTGCCGCCTGCAGGAAATAGGTATCCACCTCATCAGCGCGCCACAGCTTGCGGCGGCAGGCCGGGGGTGTGGATTCGCTGATCTCTACCTGGTAGATCTTGCCGTCGGCGGTTCTGTCGATGCCTGTAACGATTACAATATGGCCGTCATTGAGAAGCATATCGCCCAGCTTCAAACTCTCCACGGCGCAAGGCTGGACCAGCTGCATACCGGGAACCTTCGGCCAGTTTTTGCAGGCGGCGCGAGTGGGCAGATTCAGGGTGTGTCCCACGAATACGGAGCAGACCGACCCGTACCAGGCGGCGGCATTGCCGTCATTGCGCCGGTCTTTTGTGTACACAATGCTGTTTTCGTCCCGGGCGGCGGTGAAGAAACCTTCGAAGGGAATATTTACGCCAATGAAGGTCTCACCCAGCCGGGCAGAGGAATAGGGCAGACCCACCATAGGAAATTCCGCAGAGAAATCGGTGGTCAGCTTGCCGGACATCAGTTTGGGGAAGGGTTTGACCGGCTGCCAAAGAACATCGGACATCTGTCTTGCCCGCTTGAGCGCATTGGCGATGCCTTCGTTTTCTGGCGCATCGGAAAACAGCGCCGGGGAAGCAGGGACGGGACAGGTGTTGCGGAAATGGGTGATGTAAGTCATCAGTTCGGACAGCGTGGTGGTGGGAGTGGTGCGCAGCAGCCGCATCAGCGTGGCTTCTCCCACCGCGCCGGGTACATAAACCGGGAACACAAGCAAGAAAAACAGCCGGTAGACCATCTGGGCGCAGTGACCGCTGAGGAAGAAATAGGGTTTTTCCTCTTTCAGCATCTCCATAAGGGGTTTTTCAGCGGCCACATCTACATAGAAACCGCCCTGTGCCTCCCAGTTTTTTGCCCGGGCGTATTTTTCCGTGGGTAATGCCAAGGTAAAATCCGCGCAGGTGATTCCGGCAGAAATATGGGTCTGCAGACTTTCCAATGCAGACAAGTCACTACCCTCGGTTAGCACGACAAGTTTACATAACTTTGCCATCTCCTCCGGTCCGGACACGGCTTTTACACAATCCGGCAATTGGGTTTCTGCCGGACAGAAAACATACTGTGATCTTTTTTCTTTATGCTTTTCGTCTACCGCAGCTGCCAATGCGGCGGCATCCGCTGTCCAGCCGATATAACCAATGTTGTTGTAAAGATAGTCCATTTTTACTTCTCTTGCAGTGCGTTGTATCTTTGTAAGTTGTTATTCTTCGGTCCAAATGTTTTCTGGGGTGCTGGCGTAACGCTTTTTGAAAATCTTTCGCCGGAACAGGAAGATGGAATAGCCTGCCCACAGGGCAAAGAAGATGCCGCAGGCAATGCAGGCGTTGGTAAAGGAGTTGCCGGCAAATTTTAAAAGGAACAGCAGCGGCGCGATCATCACCATGGCCGGGAAATTGGACAGGATGTACAGGCCCGAGGTGGGGGTTTTTAAACCGGGGTCCACTTCCTTCATCAGGATCATACCGTTGGAGGCAGTGCCGGTGAGGGTGCCGAAGCTCATCAGGAAGAATTCGTGCTCAAAGCCCTTGAAACAGGTCTTTGCCACCTTGCGGATGTACAGATAGGTGATAGCAGCGCCTACCACGCTGAGGATCACGATGGGCAGGATATAGCCTTTGATGTCGTTGATCTCAATGGCAGAAACACCGGCCACGATCATCAGATCGAAAGCAAAGCCGGAGACCCGGTCCATCTGGTAGTTGTTGATGTAATTTCTGTGCATCAGATTCTTCTTCCGCAGGACCTTCACCACCGCGCGGATGGCCATGGCTGCCAGAGAGGCCCACAGGAAATTGAAGCCCCAGGCGATAGAGTTGGTGAAGTTGCTCAGCTTGCCCAGCAGGAACATAAATCCAAAGGCAATGGCGTAGGTCAGGGCCACAAAGCCCATCTGGATGGAGAACTTATCCACGGATTCGTTGTCGGGGATCTCGTCGCCGTCGGGATTGGTGGGGTCCACAAATTGGCCGGCAGGAACATCGTTGCGGACCTGCAGATCGCCGCGCTTTTTATAAATGTTGATGTACAGAACGCCGAACACCGAGGCCACAACAAAGCCAATGGATGCCAGGGACAGGCCAAAGCTGCCGTGGCCGGCAAACTGGGCCGCCGGGGTGTTGGTAAAGTTGATGTCCCAGGTCAGGGCGTTACCGGGGCCCTGTCCGAAGCCCAGAGGCAGCAGCAGGCCGCCGATGTAGGAGGTGACTTTGTCAGAGTGCCGGGTCAGCAGGAAGAACACAATGGTGATGGCAAGACCCACAGAGGCCTGGAGCATATAAGTACCGCCCTGCAAAGCGCCAAATTCCAGCACTTGAGAGCCTTTGGCTTTTACGGTGCTTTTTTCTGTCTTCAGGGACATAGCAGCAAAGCCGATGGCCAGACAGTGATAGGTGATGACCTGCATCATCCGGTTGTCCACCAGCATAAAATCAAATTGCTTGGCGATGATATCCACCGCCAGCAGCAAACCGCCGCCCAGCAGCGCCGAGGGGATCAGACATTTCCGGAACAAAGGGATGGTCCGGCGGAGAATGTTGCCCAGCATCAGAAACAGCAAAAGCAGTCCCAGCTGCACCAAAAAAGACCACACAGGGCCGTAGTTCGCCATAGTAAAATCCCAACTTAAGGTATGATCCATACTGTCACCAGCCTTTTTAAAGTTGGTGCTATTATAAACGGAAAATCCAGGTCTGTCAACGAAAAGGAAAATGCAGGGGCTGGCCCAAAGACGCAAAAAAGCAGCACCGGAAAACCGGTGCTGCTTCTGTTTGCGGTTATTAGCCTTCTGCGCGCATCTGAGCGAAGCACTCGCTGCAGAATACGGGACGGTCGGACTTGGGCTCGAAGGGAACCTTTGCCTCGCCGCCGCAGCGTGCGCAGGTAGCGGTGAAGAACTCACGGGGACCGCGGGCAGCGTTCTTGCGGGCGTCACGGCAGGCCTTGCAGCGCTGGGGCTCGTTCTGGAAGCCGCGCTCTGCGTAGAATTCCTGCTCACCGGCGGTGAAAACGAATTCGTTGCCACACTCTTTGCAAACTAAAGTCTTGTCTTCGTACATTGGATGTTACCTCTCTTCGGTTTTTATGCCCCGTGAAATATTAGGTGGTATAACGCAGGGTCAAAGTGATATGGTGACGGTATTCCGCCACAAGTGGGATTATACACAAGCAGTGAACTTTTGTCAATCCTTAATAAACATTTTTCTGGTATTTTTTGTGTTTTTATGAAAAAATACTCAAATTTCCATTTGCAGCTGGCCGTCGAAGGGAATGTGCAGATGCTGGTAAGCCAGCGGGGTCACGCACCGGCCCCGGGGGGTCCGGGTCAAAAAGCCCAGCTGCATCAGATACGGCTCGTACACATCTTCCAAGGTGATGGCCTCCTCGCCGATGGTGGCGGCAAGGGTGTCCAGACCCACAGGGCCGCCGCCGTAATTGCGGATGATAGCGGTGAGCATCCGGCGGTCGATGTTGTCAAGGCCCAGCTCGTCTACCTCCAGCCGCTGCAAAGCAAGGTCGGCAGCTTCCTTGGTGATGACGCCGCCGCACATGACCTGGGCGAAATCCCGCACCCGCCGCAAAAAGCGGTTGGCAATCCGGGGCGTGCCACGGCTGCGGGAGGCGATCTCCATAGCGCCGTCGGGATGAATCTCCATGCCCAAAATGGTGGCGCTGCGGGTGACGATCTTGGCCAGTTCCTCCGGGGTGTACAGCTCCAGCCGCAGGTTCACGCCGAAGCGGTCCCGCAGGGGCGCGGAAAGCTGGCCGGCCCGGGTGGTAGCGCCCACCAGTGTGAATTTCGGCAGGTCCAGACGGATGGAATTGGCCGAAGGGCCTTTGCCCACGATGATATCAATGGCAAAATCCTCCATGGCCGGGTAGAGGATCTCCTCTACCACCCGGTTTAAGCGGTGGATCTCGTCGATGAACAGAATGTCGCCGGGATTCAAGTTGGTCAGCAGCGCTGCCAGATCGCCGGGTTTTTCAATGGCCGGGCCGGAGGTGATGCGGATGTTCACGCCCATTTCGTTGGCGATGACACCGGCCAGGGTGGTCTTGCCAAGGCCGGGAGGGCCGTAAAGCAGGGTATGGTCCAGGGGCTCATTCCGCAGCCGGGCCGCTTCAATATAAACAGACAGATTCCCCTTGGCCTTCTCCTGTCCGGTGTAGTCGGACAGCAGCTTGGGCCGCAGGCCGATCTCGCCTGCATCCTGGGGCGCAAAGGTGGGAGAGATAATAGGGGAAGTATCCAGTTCCTGTGAAAACTCTAAACTCATAAAAACCTCCGGTTTAATTGAAAATTGAAAATTGAAAGTTGAAAATTATATTTTAACTGTCTTCACAATGGAGGCCAAAAGTCTTTCAATTTCCTTACAATCGGCATATACCGACTGGAACTCTGTTTCATTAAGATAACTGGCTTCGTGCAGCAGCCTTAACCAGTAATCTGTTTCTGCCGCTTCTTTTAGCGCTATATTAAGCTTGGAACAAAAATCAGCTCTGCTTTGTGCGTGTTCTGACTCTGCTACATTGGCGCCAATGCTGGTTCCGCAACGAAGCAACTGCTTTGCCATAATAAACTCGTGTTTGGTGGTTTGCAGGTAATTGCATAATTTGATAATGCGTAATGCAAACTGAAAGCTTTTTGTTTGAATTACCTTTTCCATAATTTTCAATTTTCAACTTTCAATTTTCAATTTTTCGTCACCATAGCGCGCAATGCGTGGCGGACCAGTTCCTCGGTGGAGGCGTTGGGGTCTGCGCCTTTGAGGGCGGTGGCAATTTCTGCGGGAGAATAGCCCAGTTCCTGCAGGGCGGCTGTGGCCAGAGCGGTATTGTTGCCGGTAACGGGGGCGGCTGATGCAGGACCGGCGGAGAAATCCAATTCTACACTGCTGCCGCCCACTTTGTCCTTTAATTCCAAAATGATTCGCTGGGCCAGCTTTTTGCCCACGCCCTGGGCGGCGGTGAGGAGTTTTTCATCCCCGGTCATCACGGCCAAAGTGAAATTCTGCGGGCCTGCCGTTAAGATTGCCAGCGCAGCCTTGGGGCCCACGCCGGTGACCGAGGTCAGCAGATCATAGCACCGCTGCTCCTCCCGGCTGATAAAGCCGTAAAGGTCATAGGCGTCCTCCCGGATAGATTCGGTGATAAAGAGCTTTGCCGGCTGATTGATCTTCAGCTGGGCCGCGGTATAGGCAGTGACCCGGCAGCCGTAGCCTACGCCACCGCAGTCAATGACGGCCAGATTCGGCTCCAGTACGGTAACCTGCCCGGAAACATAATATAACATAATAGCCACCTCGCAGAATTATTGTGTAATTTATAATTTTCAATTCCTCATCGCTTTGGCGATGAGGGAAGTAGAAGACCGTGCGTGGCACAGGGCGATGGCAATGGCATCGGCGGCATCGTCGGGCTTGGGCATCTGAGAAAGATTCAGAATTCTGCGGGTCATATCCATCACCTGATGCTTGGTGGCATTGCCGTAGCCAACCACCGCCTGCTTGACCTGCATAGGCTTATAGGAGGTGACCTCCAGCCCTGCCTGCCGGATGGCCAACAGGATCACCCCCCGGCTCTGGGCAACGCCGATGCCGGTGGTGACATTCTGACCGAAAAACAGCTCCTCAATGGCCACCGCGTCGGGCTTTGCCATTTTCAAAAGCTCTGTCATGTCATTGTAAATGATCTCCAGCCGGGCGGAAAAATCCATACCTGCCGGGGTGGTGATGGCGCCGCAGTGCAGAAGCTTATATTGATTGCGGTCCGCCTCCACCAAGCCGAAGCCGGTGATGCCGTAACCCGGGTCGATTCCCAAAATCCGCACAGATGCCACCTCCCTTTTTTCTTATTATCATAGCACATTTGTTTTCATTTGCCTACTGTTTTTTGTAAAAAGGCGAAAAAATCCGCCCCGGGTCTTCCCGGGACGGTTGCGTTCAATTTTGCAGGGCCAGGACATTTTTGCGGAATTCCACAGCCTCATCGCCGGTACAGTTGGCGTGTACCTTCAGCGGGCGGGAGAAATCCAACGCGCACATACCCATAAAGTCTTTGCCGTTGATGGTCTGCCGGTCGTTGCAAACCTGTACATCAAAGCTCTGCCGGGCAGCCAGCGCCACAAAGGTGCGGATCTGCTCGTAGGAGCGGAGAAAAACCTGAAAACTCATAAAAAATAGCCTCCGGTGCTATACAAAAGCGATTTATTCGGATATAATAACCGTGTATATTATAAACAAACTGCCCTATTATGGCAATTGGGAAAGCATCAGAAAAAGAATCTGCAAAGAAAGCGATTATTGGTGAATCATACAATGAAATTTGGTTTTTACACCCTTGGGTGCAAGGTAAATCAGTACGAAACCCAGGCTATGGAGCAGCTTTTGGCGGCCAAGGGCCACGAAATCTGCGATTTCCACGGGCCTTGCGATGCCTACATTATCAATACCTGCTCGGTGACGGCGGTGGCCGACAAGAAAAACCGGGCGGTGATCCGACGCTGCCGCCGGGAGAATCCCCATGCGGTTATAGCGGTGTGCGGCTGCTATCCCCAGCACGCGGCTGAGGCTCTGGAGAATCTGGGTATCGATGTGCTGGGCGGCAGCGCTGAGCGGGAACAGTTTTTACAGCAGGTGCTCGATACCCTGCAGACCCGGCAAAAGGCAAAGGTGCTGGACCAGGCGCTTAAGCGCCGCAGCTTTGAAATTCTCCCTGCCGGCGGGTTAGAGGGTCGCACCCGGGCCATGCTGAAGGTGCAGGACGGTTGCGTGAATTTCTGCAGCTACTGCATCATACCCTATACCCGCGGGCCTGTCCGTTCCGCCCCTATAGATCTGGCGGTGGAGCAGGCAAGGGTCTTAGCGGAACAGGGCTATAAGGAAATCGTGGTTACCGGCATTGAGATCGCCTCCTGGGGCGTGGACCTGCCGGGCAAACCGCTGCTGACGGCCCTTTTGGAGGCGGTTTGTACCGCGGTGCCGGATTTGCGGGTGCGCCTTGGCTCTCTGGAGCCCCGGATCGTCACGGAGACATTCTGTGAAAGTCTGCGAAAATTGCCCAATATCTGCCCCCAGTTCCACCTGTCTATGCAGTCCGGCTGCGACACGGTGCTTGCCCGCATGAAACGCAAGTACGATACCGCCCGATATCTGCAAAGCGTACAATTGCTGAACCGCTATTTTCCCGGCTGCGCGGTGACTACCGATATGATCGTAGCCTTCCCCGGGGAGACGGAAGAGGAATTTGCCGCGTCGCTGGAATTTATCCAAAAATGCGCCTTTGCGGATATGCATATTTTCCCCTATTCCCGCCGTCCCGGCACGCCGGCAGATAAAATGCCCGGCCAGCTGAATAACGCGGTGAAAGAGGCCCGGAGCAAAGCGGCTATTGCTGTGGCGGAGGAGATGTCCCGTACATACCGGCAGAGCTTGGTGAATACCAGGGTGCAGGTGTTGTTTGAGGAGAAAGACGGGACATACTATACAGGTCATACCCCCAATTATATAAAGGTGTATGTGCCCGGCGAGGATCTGCACAATGTGATTCTGCCGGTGACGGTGACCGGTCTGCACAACGACGGCGTGATGGGCAGACTGGACAACCGGGTGTGAATGTGATATACTAACTATCCCAAGAATTGGAAAAGGAGGCGTTGCCTTTTGAAATATTGGAAAGGATACCTGACGGCGGCGATCCTGCTGGCTTGCGGCTGGGCGCTGGAGGCCTTTGCCAAAGGTCACACGGTGCTGGTAGATATGGTCTATCCCTATGTGTCCCGTATGGCCCAGAGCTTTTTGGCAGATTGGAGTGGCGGCGTGGATTTCTGCCTGTGGCAGGCGCTGCTGTTTGTCGGTGTGGCGCTGGTGCTGGGCACCGCCGTGCTGATGATTATCTTCAAATGGAATCCCATACAGTGGGCCGGCTGGGTCTGCGCTGCGGTGGCGGTGCTGGTGTTTCTGAACACCTGCCTCTACGGTCTGAATAAATACTCCGGCTCTTTGGCAGAGGATATCCGACTGAGTGAGACCCCCTATGATATCTCTGAGTTAGAGGCTGCGGCCACCTACTACCGGGATCAGGTCAATGAACTGGCCGGACAGGTCAGCCGGGACAGCAGCGGGCAGGTGCAATTTGGCAGCTTTGAAGAGCTGGCAGAGCAGGCGCCGAAAGGTTTTGAGGTTTTGGTGTACGAGAAGTCCCTGTCGGTGTTTGCAGGACCCATGGGCCCTGTGAAGCAGCTGAGCTGGGCAAAAAGCTACACAAGACGGGGCGTTACCGGTATGACCGTGGGTCTGACCGGTGAGGCAGGGGTGAATCCCCGGACTACGGCGGTGCTGTTGCCCTTTGCCATGTGCCGGGAGATGTGTCATCAGGCCAGTATCGCCGTGGAGCGGGATGCGGCCTTTGGTGCGTATCTTGCCTGTATGAACAATCCCGATGTGCGGTTTCAATATTCCGGCGCGTTGATGGGATACCGTTACTGCCTGAGAGCGCTGCAGGCGCTGGAGAGCGTCAGCGGCAACGGCGCGGTGGGCCGACTCCGGGCAGAGGAAAGCCCGGAAGTTACGCAGGATATTGCCCACTGTGATAAATTCCTGGGCGACCGGGAGCAGGAGGATGCCAAGGCCTATGATCTGCTGACCAGCTGGCACATCCAGGAAGTGGTGCTGCCGGGCCTGGTGGAGGAAGAGTCCGTCTTCGATCCCATGGATAAGACCCAGGTGGATCTTAGTGACCACCCGAATGCATAATGCGATGAAAGAAAGATTATGAAAGAAACATTGGCAAAAGGATTGCCCGGTCTGGGCCTTTCCTTAAGTGAAGAAATACAAAATACCCTCTGCGCCTTTGGTCAGGCGGTGGTGGAACAGAATAAGGTGATGAACCTGACTGCCATCACAGAGCCCACCCAGGTGGCAAAGCTCCACCTGCTGGACAGTCTGTCTCTGCTGACGCTGGAGGATCTGTCCGGTAAGCGGATGATCGATGTGGGCTGCGGCGCAGGCTTTCCCGGTGTGCCGGTGAAGATCGCCTGCCCCGGCGTGGAGCTGACGCTGCTGGATTCTCTGGGCAAGCGTATGCAATGGCTGGAAACGGTGTTGCCCACCTTGGGCGTGCAGGCAGAATGCGTCACCGCCCGGGCAGAGGAGGCAGTGGCCACCCGGCGGGAAAGCTATGATATCGCCACCAGCCGGGCCGTGGCAAGGCTCAATATTTTGCTGGAACTGACTGCCCCCTATGTCAAGGTTGGGGGCAAGGTGCTGGCCATGAAGGGTACGGCTGCGGCAGAAGAGCTGGCCGAGGCGAAAAACGCCGTAAAGAAGTTGGGCCTGGCCTTGGAGCAGGTGGTGGAATTCCCTGTTGATGGTACGGCCCACACGGTGATCGTGCTGAAAAAAGTAGCGCCCACACCGGCAGGCTACCCCCGCCGCTTCGCAAAAATCAAACAAAATCCCCTGTAAAAGGTGCGCCGTTGGCGCACCTTTTTCTATATCTGGAGCAAAATTGGGGAATACTGAAAATAGACGGTTAACAAAATGTAAAAAATCGCAAAAGAGCAACAATATTTCTTGATTATACATGGAATTTATGGTATGATGCCTGTGACTATCGATACCTTTTTGCGTTTTGAGGAATCCGGTAGACTTTCGGATCTGAGGATCCGGGCAAATATATTTTAGGAGGAAGACACAATGAAGAAACTGACCAGAATTCTGGCTATGATGCTGGTTTTGGTATTGGTTTTGGGTTGCTTCGCCGGCTGTAAGAAGAATCCGGTAGACGATCCCAACGGCACCGGTGGCAGCAACGCTGCTGCCAAGGACAGCTATACCTACCGCAGCTACATCAGCCAGCTGGGCACCACCTGGAATCCCCACGCTTGGGAGACCGACTATGACCAGACCATTATGCAGTACCTGGAGACCCCTCTGGCTACCATGTCCATCAAGGACTCTGAGAAAGGCGTTTACCAGTGGGTCTACAAGGCAGCTGAATCTGTCACTGATGTGACCGCCGCTAACAAGGGCGATCTGACCAAGTATAAGGTCACCCTGCCTGCCGGCCAGACCGCCGAGCAGACCGAGAAGGGTTATGTTTTTGAGATCAAGCTCAACCCCGATATGAAGTGGCAGGACGGCACACCCATCAATGCCGATACCTACATCTACTCCATGAAGGCGCTGCTGGATCCCAAGATGATGAACTACCGCGCCAACCTGTACTACAACGGCGAATCCGCTGTGGCCGGTGGCTATAACTACTACTATGCCCTGTCCAAGGATCTGTACACGGCAATTGCCTATGCAGACATTGGCAAGCACAGCGGCAAGATCTATCTGGATACCACCGAGCTGGATGCAACCGGTTTCTCCGATGCCAGCGGCAACGCTCTGCCCAAGTATCTGTCTATTTCCGATGAGACCATCTACAACGATGCCGAGATGAATGTGATCTCCGGCCGCAAGCTGTTCCTGGACTACAAGGATTACTATGAGAAGGGTCAGCTGAAGCTGTTCCTGCATCAGGTTAACGAGAACTACAATGAGAACTATGCTGAGACCTATGATGCAACCGTGGGCTGCTACAAGGTAGACGACTACACCATCCGTTACGTCACCCAGGCCCAGATCGACATTAACTACTTCCTGACCTCCTGCACCTCCAACTGGCTGGTTTACGAGAGCCTGTACGAGGGTGGCAAGGACACCTCCGGCAAGCTGGTGACCACCAACTATGCTACCGATATGGCTAACACCATGTCCTACGGCCCCTACAAGATCGAGTCCCTGCAGAAGGGCAAGCAGGTCGTGCTGGTGCAGAACGAGAACTACTATGAGTACACCAAGAAGGAAGATGGCACTCTGTACGCCGAGACCGACTACGAGGTGGACGGTGAGAAGGTCCAGTCCTGGCAGACCACCAAGATCGTCATCGACCAGATGACCGACGAGACCGCCAAGCAGGCCTTCCTGAAGGGCGAGATGTCCGAGTGGACGCCTTCTGCCGACGAGATGGCCAACTACAACTTCTCCGACCAGATGTACCGTGTGGACGAGACCTACACCATGAGCCTGTTCTTCAACACCAAGGTCAGCGCACTGAAGGAAATGGATAAGTCCAAGGGCAACCAGAACTCCGTGGTCCTGTCCAACCATAACTTCCGTAAGGCATTCTCTCTGGCCATTAACCGTGCAGATTGGGTCACCGCTACCGCCGGCTATAAGCCTTCCTATGCGCTGATGAGCGATCTGTACTACTATGATGTTTACAACGATCCCAACTCCACCTACCGTAGCACAAAGGCTGCAATGGATGCCATCTGCGACCTGTACGGCGTGCATTATGTGGACGGCAGCCTCTACGCCACCGTGGAAGAGGCCTATGACTCCATCACCGGCTACAACCTGACCAAGGCCAAGGAGCTGATGAAGCAGGCTTGCGCAGAACTGGTCCAGGCCGGCCTGTACACCGAGGGCCAGGACATTAAGATCCTGGTGGCTTACTCCGGCGGTGAGCTGGGCTCCTCCGAGCAGAATCAGATTACCAAGCTCAATGAGTACCTGAACGAAGCTATGGACGGTTCCGGCTTCGGCACCATCACCCTGGAGGGTGTGGGCAATGTGGCTTCCCGTCACGGCAAGATCGGCTCCGGCGAGTACGCCATCGGCTACGGCGGATGGGGCGGCGCAGCCTTCTATCCCTTCCGGAATATGCAGGTCTACTGCGACACCGAGGAATACGATATCAACGAGAGCGCCTGCTGGAATCCTGCAACTGAGACCCTGACCATCGAAATCGATGGCCAGAAGGTCACCAAGACCTGGCAGGAGTGGTCCCGTTCCATGGTTGGTACCGGCCCGTATGCCAACGCAAGCGAGGGCATCAAGCTGGACATCACCGCAACTATGGAGCGTGAGTTCCTGAACAAGTACTACCGTATCCCCCTGGCTTCTTCCTGTGCAGCATCTCTGCTGTCTTACCAGGTCAGCTACTACACCGAAAACTACAACATTATGTACGGCTTCGGCGGTATGGAACTGCTGCGCTACAACTACAATGACGCCAAGTGGGCAGACTATGTAGAGACTGCCGGTGGCACCCTGAGCTACGAATAATCTTTATCTGGCATAACAAAGGCCAGGGGAGCAATCTGCTCCCCTGGCCCGGTTGTCAATAAAACACCGTTATGAAATGCAAAATCCCGTCAAGCTGAATAATCCTGCCGTTTTTCAACAAAGGCTGTCACGATAACCCTTGTTGAAGAACAGCAAGAAAAAGGAGAGAGATCCCCAATGAAAATGTTTAAATATGTACTCAAAAGAATTCTTTTGATGTTCTTTGTGTTCTTTGTGGTCACCACCATCTGCTTTATGCTCATCCGGCTTTTGCCCCGGGAACTGCCCCAGGACAAGAATCTGGCGGATGCCATTGCCGCCCGGTGGGACGCTTTGGGCTACAATGAGCCGCTGATTGTCCAATTCGGCATCTATCTGAGGAATATCTTTACCAAGCTGGACTTTGGCACATCCTGGTATATCCAGTATCGGGAGCCGGCGCTGGACCTGTTGCTAAGCCGGCTGGCGCCCACGGTGTTAGTAAACACTTATGCGCTGGTATTCTCCATTCCTCTGGGTATTTTGCTGGGTATCTATGCTGCCATTAAGAAGAACAGATGGCAGGATACGCTTATCAGCACCGGCGTTATGGTGTTTGTGTCGGTGCCCAGCTATGTATATGCATTTTTGGTGCAGTATTTCCTGTATTTCAAGCTGGATCTGTTGCCTCTGACGGTGTACTCTCTGGCCGATGCCGGCGGCAGCTGGTTTACAGGCAAGATGTTCTATTCCATGATCCCGCCCATCCTGGCCCTGTCCTTCGGTGAGATCGCCGGCCTGTGCCGGTTTACCCGGGCAGAGCTGACGGAGACACTGACCTCCGACTATATGCTTCTGGCCCGGACCAAGGGCCTGTCCCGGGGACAGGCCACGGCCCGCCACGCCTTGAAAAACGCAATGGTGCCCATTCTGCCTATGATTATCGGCTCTTTCATCAGCGTGATGAGCGGCTCTCTGGTCATCGAGCGGATCTTCTCCATTCCCGGCGTGGGCCAGCTGTATATCCAGTCGATTCAGCTGTTTGACTACGATGTGTTTATGGTAGACTGTATTTTCTACAGCTTTGTAGGTCTGCTTGCCGGCATCGTGGTGGATCTGAGCTACGGCTTTATTGACCCCCGAATCAGAATGGGAGAGAAATAATATGGACAGAAATAACATTCCCAAGGAGAAATTTACCTTTGTCAACGCAGGACAAAGGATCTCCGACAAAAAATTTGAAGATAAGCCCATCGGCTATTTTAAGGATGCCTGGATCCGTTTCCGTAAGAGTAAGGCCTCGGTGGCGGCGGCGATCATTATCGTTGGCATCATTCTGTATTCCTTCCTGACCCCGTTGCTTATCACCAGCCACGATGCCACCTTTATGTGCGGCACCTATGCCAAGAAACCGGCCCGGGTCACCTGGCTGCGGGAGCTGGGCATCGCCACCGGCGGTGTGAAGACCACCAACAGCGAGGCAGGTTTCGTAAAGCTGAACGCCATTGCCGTGGGTGCTGAAAGCAAGGACGGCCAGGTGGTCAGTATGGGCCAGGCTAAGGACAGCCCCTATCACCCGGTGCTGAAAACCGGCGCGCCCTATCAGCAGGAGCAGCCCAATAAGAAGCTGGCCACCTATTACCCCACCACCGTGGATACCTATTTGGAGGTAGGCTTCCTGTATGTGGATGTGGAGCAGGCGGAGTATCAGAAAATCGCAGATTGGCAGGCGCAGACCGGCCTGCAGGTGCTCTACCCCCTGGTGGACACCCAGAACGGCTACTGCTTCGAGCCGGAGGACGCCAATTTCTGGTATAAGACCAAGGGCAAGGGTATCCCTGTGTCCACCGCCACCGGCAAAGATATCCAGCAGACCTATTCTGAGGAGCTGGTGCTGGAGGATAACTATAAGCGGGATGCCGACGGCAACCTAATGTACAGCCAGTATACCGGCGGCGGCGACGCCCAGACCGCGCAGCTGCGGGTCCGGGTTCTGTACTACAACTACTATCAGTATCTTTACGGCAGTGTTCCCAACTACCTGCTGGGCACCGACGCCCAGGGCTACGACCTGGCGCTGCGGATCGCCGGCGGTATCCGACTGTCTTTGCTGCTGGCGGTGTGCGTGTCCGTTATCAACTTCCTCATCGGCGCGGCTTACGGCGCGGTGGAGGGTTACTACGGCGGCACTACCGATATCGTTCTGAGCCGTGTGACGGACATTCTGTCCGGCGTGCCTTTTATTGTGGTGGTCACCCTGTTCCAGATCCACCTGGCCAAACAGGTGGGCGCGATCCCCAGCCTGCTCTTTGCCTATGTGCTCACCGGCTGGATCGGCACGGCAAGCCGTGTCCGTACCCAGTTCTACCGGTTTAAAAATCAGGAATATGTCATGGCGGCCCGGACCTTGGGCGCAAGAGACCGCCGAATTATCTGGAAGCACATCTTCCCCAACACCTTAGGTACGATCATTACCTCCTCTGCGTTGGTGATTCCCGGCGTCATTCTGACGGAGAGTATGCTGTCTTTCTTAGGTATTATCAAGCTGGGTGGCGCAGGGCAGACCAGCCTTGGCACGCTCCTTTCCGACGCCAGCACCATCTGGACCAATTATCCCCATCTGATGCTGTATCCGGCGCTGGTGATCTCCCTGCTGATGATCTGCTTCAACCTGTTCGGCAATGGCCTGCGGGATGCATTTAACCCGGCTTTGCGGGGCGTGGAGGATTAAGTTATGGCAAATATTTTAGAAGTTAAAAACTTAAAAATCTCCTTCCGCACCTCCGGCGGCACTGTCAAGGCGGTCCGGAACATCTCCTTTAATTTGGAGAAGGGCAAGACTTTGGCCATTGTGGGCGAGTCCGGCTCCGGCAAGTCCGTCACCTCTAAGGCCATCTTGGGCATTTTGGCGGGCAACGCCATTGTGGAGGGCGGCGAGATCATCTACGACGGCAAGGATCTGCTGAAGATCTCCGAGGAGGAGATGTGCGATATCCGGGGTGACGAGATCTCTATGATCTTCCAGGATCCCCTGTCCTCCCTGAATCCCATTGTCAAGATCGGCAAGCAGATCACCGAGGCGATGCTCTTAAAGAACAAGACCAGCCGCAAGCAGGCCAAAAAAGAGCATCAGCGGATCACCGCTTTGCTGAAGGAAAATATGCGTTTGGCCAGCGCTGAAAATGCGGAAAAAGCCGTGGAATACGCCTTCCGCACCGCGTTGGAGAAGAAAAAGGCCGTGCTGCCGGCCCTTGCTGAAGCGAAGACTTTCTTTGCTGGCGAATTTACCAAGGCCGAGGCCGTGAAATATGCCAATGACCTGTGCGACCGGGTGGAGGATAGCATCGACCGGCTGGAAACCGTCAAGGACAGCTTTGCCTATACCCTGCGCAGCGGTCTGGTCAGCGGTATTGAGCGGTATTTTGCTGTTTTGCGCAGCAACCCCAAGGAGGAGGCCCGCTATGCCCGGCAGAGCCAAAAGCGGGAGGCGCTGATCGCCAAGGGAAAGATCGTGGACTGGAAGGTCCGTCCCAAGAATGTCTATGACCCCCAGGAGCTTAAGGGCAATCTGGTCCATCTCATTGACCGGCTGATGGAGCGCTATGAGGCGGTCATCGCCCAGGCAGATGGGGTGAATATTGCCGAAAGAACGGCGGCGCTGCATGCCTATCTGCAGGATAAGGCCGCCAAGGCAGAAGCCGTGGTCACCCCGGCCATGGCTAAGGAACGGGCCATCCGGCTGATGGAAGAGGTGGGTATCAAGGATCCGAAAATGCGGTTCAATCAGTACCCCTTCGAGTTCTCCGGCGGTATGCGCCAGAGAATCGTCATCGCCATCGCCTTGGCCGCTGACCCCGAGATTCTGATTTGTGACGAGCCCACCACTGCGCTGGATGTGACCATCCAGGCCCAGATTTTGGAGCTGATCAACAATCTGAAAGAAGAGAGAAATCTGTCTGTGGTCTTCATCACCCACGATCTGGGTGTGGTGGCCAATATGGCAGACGATATCGCGGTGATGTACGCCGGCAAGATTGTGGAGTACGGCACCGTGGATGAGGTGTTCTATGATCCCCGGCACCCCTATACCTGGGCGCTGCTGTCCTCTATGCCGGATCTGGACACCAAGGAGAAGCTGGACGCCATTCCCGGCACGCCGCCCAATATGATCTATCCCCCGGTGGGCGATGCTTTTGCAGACCGGAACAAGTATGCAATGCAGATCGATTTTGAGCAGCAGCCCCCGGAATTCAAGGTGTCCGATACCCACTGGGCAGCCACCTGGCTGCTCCACCCCGATGCCCCCAAGGTGGAGATCCCCAAGATCATCACCGACCGCATCGCCAGAATGAGAGGTGCGCAGAATGGAAAATAAAGAAGTTCTGCTGCGGGTAGAAAATCTGTGCCAGTACTTTGGCCCGGTGAAGGCCGTGGACAATGTGTCCTTTGACATCAAAAAGGGCGAGGTATTCGGCCTTGTGGGCGAGTCCGGCTGCGGTAAGACCACCACCGGCCGCAGCATTATCAAGATTTATGACATCACCTCCGGCAGTATTTATTTTAACGGCAAGCGCATCTGCGCCGGAACAAAGGCCTACCACGATGAAATTGCCGCCTGCCGCAGGGAAATGAAAGAAAACCCGGAAAAAGCCGACGCCTGCAAGGCAAGAATTGCCCAGCTGAAGGCGGAAATCAAGCAGGCCAAATGCGACCACGCCGCCTCGGGTATGGTCACGGACATTCAGATGATCTTCCAGGACCCCATCGCGTCTCTGAATCCCCGTATGACCGTCAAGGAGATCATCTCCGAGGGCCTGGTGATCCAGGGCATGAAGGACCAGAAGGCCATCGACGAGAAGGTCTATGAGATCCTGGAGCTGGTGGGTCTGGTGCGGGAGCACGCCGGCCGGTATCCCCACGAATTCTCCGGCGGCCAGCGGCAGCGGATCGGCATCGCCCGTAGCGTCATTATGCACCCGGAGCTGCTGATCGCCGACGAGCCCATCTCTGCGCTGGATGTGTCTATTCAGGCCCAGGTCATTAACCTTTTGAACGACCTGCGCAACACCCTGGATCTGACCATTTTGTTCATTGCCCACGATCTGAGCGTGGTGAAGTATTTCTCTGACCGGATCGGCGTTATGTATTTTGGTAAGCTGGTGGAGCTGGCCCCGGCAGACGAACTGTTTGCCCACCCCCTGCACCCCTATACCAAGAGCCTGCTGTCTGCCATCCCTCTGCCCGACCCCCACAGCGAAAAGCAGCGGGTGCGGATCACCTACGATGTGGCTGCCGCCCATGATTATTCCCAGGAAGCGCCTACCATGCGGGAGGTTGCCCCGGGTCACTTTGTCTACTGCAATGAGGCAGAAGAGAAGGCATTTAAGGAGGAAATGGGCCTGTGAGCAGGGGTCTGAAAACCAATTTACTGAAATACGGCATCACCGGCGCGGGGTGTTTGGGCCTTGCCGCCCTGTACTGCGGTTTGCGGGGCTTTGCCGGTATGACGACGGTGGAAAAGTACCGGGCCTTGTGCGACGGCTTTACCATTCCCGGCCTTGTGGCCCTGTGCGTGGGCGTGCTGCTCTGGGTGGGCAATGACGGATTTTTCTACGGCCTTGGCTATTGCCTGGACATCGCCCGGAAGGCGCTGATCCCCGGCGGCCGGCGGAAGATGGAACGGTACTACGATTATGTAGAGCGCCACCGGCAGAAAAAGGTGACCGGCTACGGATTCCTGTTCGTCTGCGGCGGCGTGTGTATGGCCATTGCCGTCACCTTTCTGGTGCTGTTTTATCAGCTGTACGGATAATATAGAATCGGCGGGAGGGTTGTCCTTCTGCCGATTTTGTGTTATGATATTTATGAGGTGATACTATGATATTACAGGACAGGATCACCGCTGCGGCGGAGTACCTTTTGGAAAAAGTTGCGCTGCGGCCGGAGATTGCCCTGGTGCTGGGTAGCGGTCTGGGGGACTATGCTGATACCTTGGATGAAAGCGTAAAAATCCCTTACCGGGATATTCCCAATTTCCCCCAACCTACGGTGGAGGGTCACACCGGCGCATTTGTCTTTGGCAAAAAGCAGGGCAAGCCCGTGGTGGTGGCCCAGGGCCGGGTGCACTATTATGAAGGTCTGCCTATGCAGGAGATCACCTTGCCCATCCGGGTGCTGGCGGCCATGGGAGTCAAGACCCTGGTGCTGACCAATGCTGCCGGTGGTGTGAATTTAAGCTACAAGCCCGGCACACTGATGCTGATTGCTGACCATATCAATTTCTCCGGGGCAAATCCCCTGATCGGCCCGAATCTGGAGAAATTTGGCCCCCGTTTTCCCGATGTCAGCGACCTGTATACCGCCGCGCTGCGGGAGCGAATCAAAACCCGGGCGGCGGCAGCGGATATCCCCCTTGCCGAGGGCGTATACTTGATGTGTTCCGGGCCCAACTATGAGACCCCGGCGGAGATCCGGGCGTTCCGCGCTCTGGGCGCGGACGCGGTGGGTATGTCCACCGTGCCGGAGGCCTTGGTGGCCGGCCACAGCGGTATGCAGGTGGTGGGCGTGTCCTGTATCACCAATATGGCCGCCGGTGTACTGCCGGTGAAATTGAACCACGCCGAGGTGGTGGAGACTGCCGCCAAAGTCCACGATCAGTTCCACGATCTGGTGGATGTGATCCTGCAGTCGCTGTAAATCTTGACATTCAGGACCAAAGGTTTATAATGAAGAAAAAAGAAAAGGAGCGGAAGACATATGTATTACCGTATGAATATTGCCGGTTTGGACCGGGATCTGCCCATTTGCCCTGTAACAGAGGATTTGTATATCGCAGGCTTTGTGATCTTCGGTGACCCGGAGCTGACGGTGGCCTGCGCCAAGGCGCTGCTGGAAAAAGCCCCGGAATATGACTATATCATCACCGCTGAGGCCAAGGGTATTCCCCTTGCTCACGAAATGGCCCGGCAGGCCGGTGACAAAAAATACCTGCTGGCCCGGAAAGCCCCCAAGCTGTACATGAAGGACATCATTGAATACAAAGTCCGTTCCATCACCACCGCCCGGGAGCAGACATTGTACTTAGACGGCGCGGACGCCGCCCTGATTCAGGGCAAGCGGATCCTCATTGTGGACGATGTGATCTCCACCGGTGAGAGCCTGCTGGCGCTGGAGGCGCTGGTGGAAAAGGCCGGTGGTACCATTGCCGGCCGGATGACCATTCTGGCAGAGGGCGATGCTCAGGACCGGGAGGATCTGGTCTATCTGGAAAAGCTGCCCCTGTTTAATCCCGACGGAACGGTGAAGTAAATGCTTACAAAAGAGATGGAATTGGATAATTCCTACGCGCTGGTGGATTTAGATGCTGTCGCAGCCAATTTTCAAGCGGTAGCGGAAAAGACCGGCGTGCCGGTGATGGCGGTCATCAAGGCCGATGGCTACGGCCACGGCGCGGTGGCCATTGCCCGTCGGCTGGAGGGAATTTGTAAATATTTTGGCGCCGCCTCGGTGCAGGAGGCCCAGGAACTGCGGGCGGCCGGGATCAAGACGCCCATTTTGGTGTTGGGTCCTATGCCCCCGGCGGCTTATGAGACCGCCATTCGGGAGCATATCCGTCCGGTGATCTGCCGTTACGAGGATGCGCAGGCGCTCTCCCAGACGGCTTTGCGGCTGGGCGTGGACGCGCCGTTCCACTTTGCGGTGGATACTGGCATGAGCCGTATTGGTTTTCAGGCCACGGAGGAAGATGCAGATATCTGCAAGGCCATATGCGCCTTGCCGGGATTGATCCCCGAGGGCCTGTTCAGCCACTATGCCACCGCCGACAGCGCCGATCTGACCCGGGCCAAGGCCCAGGCAGAGCAGTTTGCCGCCTTTGACCGTATGCTAAAGGCCCGGGGTGTGCAGGTAAAGCTGCGGCACTTGAGCAACTCTGCCGGTTGTATGAATTTTGACGGGCATTATGAAATGGTCCGGGCGGGCATTGTCCTGTACGGCCTGTACCCCAGCGATGAGGTGGACACCAGCCGTTTGCCCCTGCGGCCGGCCCTCCAATGGCGCAGCCGTATTTCCCATATCAAAACCCTGGAGCCGGGCCGGCAGATCAGCTACGGTGGCACATTTATCACCGAAAAAACCACTGTGGTGGCCACTATCCCTGTTGGCTATGCCGATGGCTATAAGCGCACCTTGTCCAACAAATTCTATGTGCTGATCCGGGGCAAGAAAGCGCCCATTTTAGGCCGGGTGTGTATGGACCAGTTTATGGTGGATGTGACGGATATTCCCAATGCCACGGTGGGTGACTCTGTAGTTCTCATTGGACAGGACGGGGAGGAAAGCATCTCCGCCGAAGCCTTTGGCGAAGCAGCCCAGTCCTTTAACTATGAGGTGATCTGCAGTATCAACAGCCGGGTGGCTCGATACTATCTGCAAGGCGGCAAGGTTGTGGCCAGCGTCCACTACCTGCTGGATAATCGCACATAAAACAACAAAAAAGCCTCCCCTTACACAGGGGAGGTTTTCTGGTTAATGCTGTACCCGGTTTTCCATATGACCGGATTGGATCACCGGCGGCTTGGGGTCTTTGCACTCCCAGGGGGCGCTTGGCTTTTTCTCGTTTTCTTTCATAAAATCCCCTCCTGCTCTTAGTATGAGCAAAAAGGGCGAAAAAACACGCAGGCAAAAACCTGCGTGTTTTTATATGTCGTATTTCCCAATAACCTCTGCCGGGCCTTCTAAGAACAGGCCGGTGACAATGCCGTTTTGGCCCTCCACGGTAATATGCAGTGCGCCGCCGGGGTTCTGGGCGATGATCCGGCCGCCGGGCAAACGGTCTTGCAGCCACAGGGTTACCGCCACCGGGGCGCTTCCTGTGCCGCAGGCAAGGGTGAAATCCTCCACTCCCCGCTCAAAGGTCAGGATCCGTACCGTATCTTCCGATAACCGGCGGTACAGATTCACATTGACCCCCTTGGGAAAGACGGGCGCGTTGCGAATCGCTAAGAATTTAGGCAGCAACTGTGCTTTGTCTTCCCATTCCAAGGCGTCATATTCCGTGACGCTATGGGGAATGCCCGGGTCACCCAACTCGATGTACGCGGTGTCCGGCAGGCGGGTCAGATCCACAAGGCCGGGATTGTTCAGCTGCACCCGGTAATGGCTTTCGTCCAATCGCCAGCCGTAGACAGGGCCGGCGTCGGTTTCCACTGTGATTGCTTCCCCGGCAAATCCCATATCGTAGGCAAATTTGCAGATACACCGGGCGCCGTTGCCGCACATCTCTCCGCGGCTGCCGTCGGAATTGTAGAAATGCAGACGAAAATCCGCAGTTTCCGAATGGTCGGCGGCCAGCAACCCGTCTGCGCCCAATTGCTTGCACAGTTTCTTGGCCATGGCTGAAAAGTCAAGCGCCTTACCCCGGGCGTCCAGCACAGCAAAATCGTTGCCTGCGCCGGTCATATGGATTATTTCCATTAATTTTCTTCCAGAAGGTCGGTCATATTGTAAAGACCCGCAGGCTTGCCCTGCAAAAATACGCCGGCTTTCGCCGCGCCGTCAGCGAACATACCCCGGTCAAAGGCCTCGTGGCGCAGGGTGATCTGCTGGGAGGCGGTGGTGATATGGACCTCGTGAATACCCACGATGTTGCCCATACGCAGCGCGCTGATGCCGACCTCTCCCGGCTGACGCTTGCCCTCACCGGACCGGCCGCAGTTGGCGGTGGCGTGGGGGCGGGCCTCCTTGATTGCCTCAAAGAGCATTTTGGCTGTGCCGCTGGGGGCATCCACCTTTCGGTTATGGTGGATCTCCACGATCTCAATATCCGCATCCGGGAAGCTCTGGGCGGTCTGCTTGGCGAGGCTGCACAACACCGCGATGCCCAGGCTCATATTGCCTGCATAGAACACAGGCACGGTCTTGGCGGCGGCGTAGATAGCCGCTTTTTCCTCCTCGGTATGGCCGGTGGTGGCGACCACCAGTCCGCAGCGGTTCTTTACCGCATAGTCGGTCACATCAAAAATGGCGGTGTGGTGGGAGAAGTCAAAGACCATCTCCGGGGCTACATCCCCAAGTTCGGCAAAGGTCCGGGGTACGCCGTTGAGGCCGTCAACGCTTACAAGACCCACAATGTCCTTTTCCAGCCGCTGCTGGAGCAATTTTCCCATGGTGCCGTTGGCGCCGCAAATTACCGATCTCATACCTTTACCTCCAAAAGTCGCATTTGTTTTAAAAGATTTTCCCGATTATGGTCCTCCAGATAGGACAGAGGCATCCGCAGATATTCCTGGCCGAAGCCCATTGCCGCAACGGCGGCCTTGGCGGGAATGGGGTTGACCTCGCTGAATAATGCCCGGATCAGGGGCAGCATTTTGCACTGCAGGGCAGCTGCGCCGGAAATATCACCGGCAAAGAACTTGTCGCACATCTCTACCGCCAGGCCGGGCACTACATTGGACAGCACGCTGATGCAGCCGGCGCCGCCCATAGAGAGCATAGGCACGGTCAGTGAATCCTCGCCGGAGTAGATATCCAGCTTGTCACCGCACTTGGCAATGGTCTCTACGGTCTGATCCATATTGCCATTGGCATCCTTCAGCGCAGCGATCATAGGGTGCTGGGCCAGAGTGGCTACGGTGTCCGGCAGCAGATTGCAGCCGGTACGGCTGGGCACGGAATACAGGATCACCGGCTTCGCAGAAGCATCTGCCACGGCGGTGTAGTGATTGATCAGGCCCTTTTGCGTGGCCTTGTTATAGTAGGGGGTGACCACCAGCACCGCATCTGCGCCGTCGTCACAGGCGCTCTTGGTGAACTCCAGTACATGGGCGGTGTTGTTGGTGCCGGTGCCGGCAATGACGGGGATCCGGCCGTTTACCTGCTTGACGGTAAAGCGGATCACAGCTTTTCGCTCCTCGGGACTTAAAGTGGCGCTTTCGCCGGTGGTGCCCACAGCCACCAGGGCGTTGATACCGGATTCAATCTGAAATTCAATAAACCGGCCCAGGGTGTCATAATCCACGCCGTAGGGGGTCATAGGTGTGACCATTGCGGTGGCCATACCCTTAAAAACGGTATTTTTCATTCCAAATAGCTCCTTTGCAAATCTTAATCTTATTTTATCACAGAAGAAGCGAAAAGAAAACAATAAAATTACACCGCTATTGGAAAATCAATAGCGGTGTAATACGGACTCTTATACCAGATAAGCCTTGACAGCGTCGGATGCGCCGGCGGCGTCATCGGACACGGTGATGGTGATGTTCATATTGTTGGCCTGTGCAAACTCAGCGCACCACAGGATGAACTCCTCGCCGGTAGCCCGGTCGGTGCCGATGGTCTTGTACAGGTTGTCGATGTATACATTGGTGATGTCGAAGTTGCCGGCGTGCAGGCCGCTGAGCAAACCCTTCAGCTTATCTATGTTGTTGATGCCGTACTCCTTGGAATTGACCAGACGGACACGGTAGTTGACATCATAGGTCAGCTGCTTGCCGTACTCGATGCAGACCACATCGCCCTGTGCGCTTGCAACGGCGGCGTTGATAGCGTCGATCAATCTCTTGGTCTTACCGGAGCCCTTCAGGCCCATAATAACTTGAATCATGGAAATTCCTCCTTTGCTTCCAGCTTTGTTGCTGTACTGTAATTTTACCAGTTTTGGGCGGGTTTTGCAATAGGAAATTGGAGATTCGTCAAATTATTTTTTGACTTTGGAAAAAATCACAAATTTCCTGCCGGGTGGCGGGGGTGTTTCCCTGGAAGGCTTCCCGCCTGCCGCCGCCTCTGCCGCCTAAAGCCGTCACCGCTGCCGCGCCCAAGGCCTTGGCGTCAGCGGCTTGACTGACGATGCAAAGGCTGTAGCCGGATTCGTCGCTGCCGGACAGGGTTACCGCTATTTTGCAGCAACCGGCGAGGGTATCGCATAGCGCCCGGTTTGCGGCGGGGGACAGGGCGTCTTCAAAATGGACGGCCACGGCTTTACCGGCGTAGTTTTTGGCGATGGTGCTGTAGAGCTGCTTTTCCAGGCCGGCGGCCCGGAATTTTTCTGCGGCCAATGCTTCGTTTGTACGGGCCGCTGCCGCGCCGGTCTCTAAGATTTTGGCGGAGAAGGCCTGACTGACTTGCCGGTTCTGCTGGTATACCGCGCTTAGCAGCGCCAGCGCCCGCTGGCCGCAGGCCATTTCGATCCGCACGCCCTCGTGAAATTTTGCGCAGGAGAATAGCTTTACCAGACCGATCTCGCCGGTGTGTTTTACCTGTGTGCCGCAGCAGGCGCAGATGTCAATGCCAGGGAATTCCACGATCCGCACCGGCCAACTAAGGTCCTTTTTCCGCCGGTAGGGGACGGAGGGCAGCTCCGCCTCGGTGGGGTAGTAGCATTTGACAGGCAGGTTTTCCCAAATGGCGGCATTGACGGTGTCCTCAATTTTCTGCAAATCCTCGGCGGGAATCGGACCGTCAAAATCCACCGTGATCAGCTCCGCGCCCATATGGAAACCCACATTGTGCCACCCGTAAAGCTTATGCACCACCCCGGAGACCATATGCTCGCCGGAGTGCTGCTGCATCAGATCAAATCGCCGGGCCCAGTCGATGCGGCCGGTGACAGTATCGCCCACAGTCAGGGGTTTGTCACACAGGTGAATGACCTGCTCGCCATCTTCCCGGACGGACAGGACATTGCCATCGCCCAAGATGCCCATATCACTGGGCTGGCCGCCGCCCTCGGGGTAAAAGGCGGTGGCATCCAAGGTAATTTCCCAGCCTTTTTTGACTTCTGCGCAGCCGGTGACCACAGCCTCAAAGGCCTGCAAATGGGAATCTTTGTAGTATAACTTTTCGGTCTTCATAAAACCTGCACTCCTTAGCGGTTTTTATCCATTGTACCACAGGTTGCGCCAGTTTACAACGAAAGTTTGTCGAGGAGTTTTCTGGGAAACAGTCGCGGTTTCGTGGGTTTTCTAAACATTTTCCCGCTAAACTGGAATTAACAACCAAGGAGGACAAGCTATGCAATGCCAGAAACTGAAAACCTATATGGAGACCGGCCGGGTGGTATTTTTACCGGCAAAGGCCATCACCCCAAATCCTGCTCAGCCCCGGAAACTGTTCCGGGAAGAATCGTTGGGAGAATTGACGGAGTCTATCCGGCAGCACGGGATTTTACAGCCCCTGTCCGTCCGGCGGGTGGAAAACGGGTATGAGCTCATTGCCGGGGAACGGCGATTGCGGGCAGGTGTCCGGGCAGGTTTGACGGAGATTCCCTGTATCGTGATGCGAATGACGGAGCAGGAGTCGGCTATGACGGCGTTGGTGGAAAATCTCCAGCGGCAGGATCTGGATTTCATAGAGGAAGCCCGGGGGATCGATCTGCTGATCCGTCAGTGGAATATGAGCCAGGAGCAGGTGGCCCGGCTGCTGGGCAAAAGTCAGAGCGCCATCGCCAACAAGCTGCGGCTTTTGCGCCACAGCACCCAGGTGCTGGAGGCCCTGCGCCAGGCAGAGCTGACAGAACGCCACGCCCGGGCGCTGCTGAAGCTGCCCACGGAGTACGGCAAGCTTCAGGCCATTGCTACCATCGCCCGGCAGAATATGAGCGTTGCCCGGACGGAGCAGTACATTGAGGGCCTGCTCAGTCAGCAGGACGGGGACCGGAAAAAGGCCAATGTGGGGGCGTTTTTAAGCTATCTGAATCAGACATTGGCCCGGATTCAGCTATCGGGAATCTCGGCCGTTTCCGAACGCAGGGAGACGGAAGATGAAATCGTGCTGACGATTACGATTCCTAAGTAAATATAGAATGCCTGCCGGCGGCGGTACTTTCTTATGCCGATAAGAAAGTACCCAAAGAACCGGCTTAAGGGGCGCTACGAGCCAACCGCGCCCCCTTAAGAATCCCCCGCCGCGTAACTGTTCCTACTCAATAATAAGAACATTTTAATCCGACTGCTGAGGGGTTTCCAAAGGGGGAGCGATGGGAGCGCCGCCGGTGGCGGATACAGCGACCTGAGCGAGTGGCCGCGGTCGGCAGATGACGCAGCCGCATCGTCGGCAAGGAAGATGCCGGGTACCGCAACAGGGGAAGCGGTAAATGCAGTTGCTCGTTGTAAATTTATATTCGCTTTCCCCTTTGGTCGTGGGAAAGGTCCGGGAAACCTACGAAACGTTTCCCGGCGGCTCTTTGCATACTTTCTCGCCGGAGAGAAAGTATGAACGCATCCCCTTAATGTAAAAAAGCACCGAGGCGGTAAAGACCGTCTCGGTGTTTGATTATTTTTCGTAGCCGGGTTTGCCCAGCAGGCGGAACATATTCCGCTTGTAGAATTCCACGCCGGGCTGGTCGAAAGGATTGACCCCCAGCAGATAGGCAGACAGGCCGCAGGCCAGTTCGAAGAAGTAGAACATCTCGCCTACCTTTGCCGCATCCAAAGGACCCATATCCATGGTGATTACCGGCACATCGCCGTCCACATGGGCCTGTAGAGTGCCTAAGTATGCCTGTTCGTCCACATAGTCTAAGGTCTTGCCCTCCAGATAATTCAGGTTATCCAGATTCTTGTAATCACCGCCAATGGTCAGCTTCTGGGCGGGGGGATCAAAGCGGACCATGGTCTCAAAGAGATTCCGCTGACCCTGCTGGATCATCTGACCGAAAGAGTGCAGGTCTGTAGTAAATTCCGCAGGCACGGGGAAAATACCCTTGCCGTCCTTGCCTTCGGATTCACCGAAGAGTTGCTGCCACCACAGGCCCATCATCTTAAAGCTCGGGCCAAAGCCCTCTAACACCTCAATAGCCTTGCCCTTCCGATACAGCAGATTCCGGGCAGCGGCATAGAGCCACGCAGGGTTCTCAAAGGAACGAATATCGTAGGCTTCCTTGGCCGCATAAGCGCCGGCCATCACTTCCATAGGGTCAATGCCCGCAACAGCCATAGGCAGCAGACCTACGGCGGTGAGCACACTGTACCGTCCGCCCACATTGGGAGGGATCAAAAAGGTTTCCCAGCCCTCCTCGGTGGCCATTTGCCGCAGCGCGCCGCTGGTGGGATCGGTGATCGCGTAGGTGCGTTTCCGGGCCTCTTCTGTGCCGTACTTCCGCTCCAAAAGCCAACGCAGCGCCCGGGTAGCGATGGCAGGCTCGGTAGTAGTGCCGGATTTGGAAATAATCACAATGGAGAAGTCCTTACCCTCCAGCAGGCGCGTCAGCTCGTTCCAGCTCCGGGTAGACAGAGAGTTGCCGGCAAAGTAGATCTGAGGATTGCCTTTGCCTTTGCCTATGTTGTGGTTGGTGCCCTGCAGCAGCTCGATGGCAGCGCGCGGGCCTAAATAGGAGCCACCGATACCGATGACCACAAAAACATCGGAATTCTTGCGGATCCGCTCTGCAGCGAACCGGATCCGGCGAATCTCCTCAGTCTCTTCTTTTACGGGCAGATCCAACCAACCCAGATAATCGCTGCCGGCACCGGTTCCGTCGGTGAGCATCATGTGGGCGTCAAATACATCTTTTTCTATAGCCAGCAGGTCAGGCAGCGCAAGCTGTCCCCATACATTGGAAATGTCAACCTTAATCATAAAGGGATTTCCCATCCTTTCTTGATTTGTATTGTATTATACACTACATTGGCAGTTTATGCAAGCGAAATAAAAAAATACTTGCCCTGTTTTTCATTATTATAGCAAATAGAAGTGGTATTTTTTAGAGAAATTTTGTATAATATGCAATAGATTTACAGGAGGTTTGCTATGCAGTACGGTTTTGGCATCGATGTGGGCGGCACAACGGTAAAGATTGCTTTTTTTGACAGGTCGGGAGATCTCCTGGAAAAATGGGAGATCCCTACCCGCGCAGAGGAAAACGGCAGATATATTCTGCCGGACATTGCCGAATCGGTGGGGGAATATTTGCAAAAACAGCAGCTTTCCTCCCCGCAGGTTTTGGGTATTGGTATCGGCGTGCCCGGCCCGGTGGAGGCAGGGGGCATTATAAACCGCTGCGTGAATTTAGGCTGGGGGCGGTTCGATCTCTGCGGAGAATTGGAAAGGTTGACGGGTCTGCCGGTGGTGGCCGGCAACGATGCCTCCTTGGCGGCTTTGGGTGAGTGCTGGCGGGGCGGCGGACAGGGTTGCTGCAATATGGCCTTGGTGACCCTGGGCACAGGGGTTGGCGGCGGCATCGTAGCAGGCGGAAAAATCCTGTATGGCGCCCACGGCGCCGGTGGCGAGATCGGTCATATGACCGTCGATCCCTTGGAAACAGAGGTCTGCGCCTGTGGCAAACGGGGCTGCGCAGAGCAGTATTGTTCCGCCACCGGCATTGTCCGGCTGACAAAAAAACACCTTGCAGAGGTCACCTTCCCCTCGGTTTTGCGGGGGCGTGAATTTTCCTGCAAGGATGTGTTTGACGCAGCTGCCGGGGGCGATGCTCTGGCAACGGAGGTACTGGAGCGGGTTTATGGCTATTTGGGAATGGTGATTGCCAATGTGTGCTGTGTGGCTGATCCGGAGGTGGTGGTGCTGGGCGGCGGTGTCAGCCGGGCGGGGCAGCCTCTTTTAGATGGGGCGCGGCGGTATTTTGGAAAATATTGCTTCCACGCCTGCCGGGATACCCGATTTGCTTTGGCCACCCTGGGCAACGACGCCGGTGTCCACGGCGCATTTAAACTGTTGATAGGATAAAATAACCCCCGGCCGTTCGGCCGGGGGGTTGATTGCTATATGTTCAATTACAGCAGGGTGGAGAAGTGCTTGATGGTACGGACCATCTGAGAAACGTAGGAGTTCTCGTTGTCGTACCAGGAAACAACCTGAACCTGGGTCATGCCGCCGGGCAGCTTGTTGACCATGGTCTGGGTAGCATCGAACAGGGAGCCGAAGCGCATGCCGACGATGTCGGAGGAGACGATTTCGTCCTCGGTGTAGCCGTAGGACTCGGTGGTAGCAGCCTTCATGGCAGCGTTGATCTCTTCCTTGGTGACTTCCTTAGCAACCACAGCATTCAGGATGGTGGTGGAGCCGGTGGGAGTGGGGATACGCTGTGCAGCGCCGATCAGCTTGCCGTTCAGCTCGGGGATAACCAGGCCGATAGCCTTGGCAGCGCCGGT